>CAZVWW010000054.1:0-14641 GCA_964631265.1 uncultured Thermotogaceae bacterium | reverse complement strand
CCGACAATGCATTTTAACAATGTTGTTTTGCCACAACCGTTTGGGCCTGTCAGGGCAAGGCATTCCCCCTTCTTCATGCTCAGTGTGGTCTGTTTCAATATCTCGTTGATCCCGTATGTCTTCTTCAAATCTCTTATAAACAGCATCTGTTTATCACCTCTTTTTTGCTTTGACTGCCATTTCATTGCAGCAAGAAAGGGTGAAAAACAAAAAGGCTCCAGCATAATCGCTGAAGCCCTTTTTGCACTATATTAAGAGTTGTAGTTGATTATTCTGTTATGCTGCAATGATCAGATATTCAATTAACGGACATTTGATCATTTCTGATGAACATGTTCTTTCCTCCATTTATGCATAAGATATTGGTATTTAGCTGATACGCTTCTTCAAATAACCGGTTTATTATATCATATCATCGAGGCCTTTTTTATTTCCGCTTGAAAAGGAAAATTTATTCATGTATAATTGTGATAACGAACTATCATTACTCACTATTATAATCATTTGAAAGACAGCTGTGTCATTGGTTACATAGTTGCTTTAATGTGCTTTTGGGGGAATTCATGATGAACATCGAAATGAATAATATGGAACTGATAATGACACACACCTCAACCGGCTTTGCACGGCTAAAATTCATCTATGACAAGAAAGGGAACCCGCAGGATTTGAAGTTCGTTGATGCCAATCCTGCTTTTTTAGAAATAACCGGTATCCCGCAAAAAGAAATCATCAATGAACGTTTTACGCAAGTATTCCACTATTTTAAGCGTAATCTGGATGAATGGGTTCGCTTTTTTTATGAACTCGCTTTAAAAGATAAAAAAGAAGTCTTCGAGCAACACATGAATAAATTGAATAAGAATGTAAAAATCGAGTTATTTTCAATCGAAGAGGATTATTTCACTGTTTTTATAACGGATATAACAGAGGAAAAGAAGCAGCTCAAGCAGTATAAAAACCTTTCGGAAAAGTATAAGATGCTGTTTGAACATTCCAGCGACGCCTTGTTTATACATGATCAGGAGGGTTGGATTCTGGATGTGAATGAAAATGCAATCGAAATCCTTGGTTACAGTTCCGGAGAGTTGAAATCAATGAACATCAAAGACCTTTCCCCTGAATCTGAACAAGATTACATCAAAAAAACACTGCAAAAGATCAATCCTCATCAAACCAATAAGATTGAAGTGCAAGTCAAGAAAAAGGATGGAACGCTTATCACTGCCTCAATCAATACCTCATTAGTTGATGCAAAAAAAGGCCTGATACTGGGCTCTTTAAGGGATATTACTCAAGCCAGACAAAGGGAAAGAGAGCTCAGAAAACTTTATACCGCTGTAGAACAGGGACCTTCGATCGTTGCGATAACAGATTTGGACGGAAAACTCGAATATGTCAACAAAAAATTCCAGGAGATAACCGGTTATTCATTCGAAGAAGTCAAAGGCAGGAATCCAAGAATCTTAAAGTCGGGAGATTACTCCGACCGGTTCTACAGAGAACTGTGGGAAACGATCACAAACGGCCTTGAATGGACAGGTGTTTTTCATAACAGGCGAAAGAATGGAGAGCTGTATTGGGAGGAAGCACTCGTCTCCCCTGTTTTTGACAAAAAGGGTCGGATTGTGAATTATGTCAAACTCTCTCAGGATATCACTGAAAAAAAAGAGGCCTCGGAGGCCTTACGTAGAAATCGCAATCTTTTAAACTCAATCATCAACAATCTGCCCGGGTATCTCTTTGTGGTTGACAAAGATTTCAAAATAATGGTTGCCAACAATAATTTTTTATCAATAATCCGGGACAATCAAAGAGGCCAAACAGATATTATCGGAAAGAAATGCAGTGACATCTTGACGAAACAAAGCAAACCGTCGCCGGATTGTGCGATATACAAAGCCCTGAGTACAGGAAAAACAGTTATCAGGGAAAGTACCTCAAACACTCCGTTGCAGCAAACAACCGGGAAATCATTAAAAATATTGGTCTCACCATTGAGAGGAAGAAAAAACGAGGTTATCGGTGCCGTCCAATATGCTGTCGATATCACAAAGCTGAAAGAAGCTGAAATCAAGGCACAGGAAGCGAGCAAAGCCAAGAGTGAGTTTCTGGCACATATGAGTCACGAGATCCGGACCCCTTTGAACGGGGTTATCGGATTTGCCAACACGCTCAAAAAGACGGAGCTCGACGATACCCAATTGCGGTATCTGGAAAACATCGATATATCTGCCAATTCCCTGTTGGAGATTATCAACGATATACTTGATTTCTCAAAGATTGAAAGCGGGAAACTGGAATTGAATCCCGAACCCACCAATATCGAGGAGTTGCTTGAAAACACCATAAAAGTGATCAGCCCGAAAGCCGGAGAACGTAATATCGAGGTGCTACTTACCCGGAAAGGGGCGATCCCGCGTTTTGCAACTGTTGATGCTGTCCGCTTACGGCAGATTATCATCAATCTTCTCAGTAATGCCGTTAAGTTTACCGAAGATGGGTTAATTGAGGTGACAGTTGAACGGAAAGGTTTCAACGAAGAGACAAAAAAAGCGTTAATCACCTTCTCAGTAAGGGATACAGGCATCGGCATTGATGAGAAAGCCAGAGAAAAGATTTTCGAGTCCTTTTCTCAAGCGGATCCCTCCACCACCAAACGATTCGGTGGCACAGGTTTAGGGCTCAACATCTCCAACAAACTGCTTGAGATGATGGGAAGCAGACTGGAACTCGAGAGTGAGGTGGGGGTGGGAACCACTTTCAGTTTTACCCTTGCGTTGCAACGGGCAGCGATAGAAGAAATCCCGGCGTCTGAGAGAGAGCCGGCCGGGGAGCTGAGCAAATCAAACAACCGGAAAATAGAATCGGCAGCAGACAAACCTTTGAAAGTATTGATCACAGAGGACAATGAGCTGAACATGGAACTGACTGAAATCATTGTCAACGATCTGTTCGAAGAGGTAGATATCATTCAAGCAGTTAACGGGAAAGAAGCGGTGAAACAGTACAAAAAACACACTCCGGACATCATCCTCATGGACATTCAAATGCCCGAAATGAACGGTTATGAGGCAACAAAACAGATAAGGGCAACTCAAGTTGAAAAAACTGAAGCGCCCTTTATCATCGCATTAACAGCTGCGACTATAAAAGGGGAGAAGGAAAAGGCTTTAGAAGCGGGAATGGATGATTATCTGACGAAGCCGGTTGCCGAAGAGGCACTTAAGCAGGCGATTTTAAAATACAAAGGCCTGCAAATAAAAAACGATGTCCCTGCCGACGAATCAACTCCTCAGCATTTCAACAAGTTCGCTCTCTGCAAAATCTTGAAAAACCGGCGATCAGTCATCGACAGAATCATTGAAACCGGTAAGCGATCCCTATACCAAGGGGAGCAAAAATTGACAGAGGCCTTTGAGCAAAAAGACAGAGAAAGCATCAAACAGAGCGCCCACAAGCTCAAGGGCATGGCTTCAAACATGCGGTTTGAAATCCTCCAACAACTTTCAACGAAACTCGAAAACGATGCCGGCAGCCCGATACCGGTGGCATTTCATGAACTGGAAGGGTTGTATTTAGAGATAAAAAAGGAAATTGATATCTTGAAGCAACTTGTTTAAGGGGACAATCCAAAACCGATCGGCTGCCTGTTGTATTTGAACACCTTCCTTTGATTCAGAGCCTGTTTTATTATGGGGCATAAGAAACCTCCAAAGTAAACGAAAATGTACTTCCCCTTCCTTTTTCGCTTTCGATGTCAAGGGTGGCATTCATCTTCTCAAGTATCCTGATGATGATGGTTATTCCAAGCCCTGTTCCCCCGTAATTTCTTGTAATGGAATTATCTTCCTGACGGAACGGCTTCTTGATCTTTTCAATGTTCTCACTTTTGATTCCCACCCCTGTATCCTTTACGGAGAAGCGGAGTTGAACGGTTCTTTCCTGTCTGTTGATCGTCTCTTTCAATACACTGATGCTTATCGTCCCTTGTTTGGTGAATTTAACGGCGTTACTCAAGAGGTTGATCATGATCTGTTTCAAGGCCTGCGGATCCAAATAAACAAATGAAGGAAGGTCGTCAGAAAAGGTTGTTTGGATGGCGATCCCCTTTTCTTCTGCTTTGTATCTGATAAAATCGATACTGAATCTTATCAGCTGACGCAGGTCTGTCTTTTCCTCAAAGAGCTCCAACTTGCCGGCCTCTATCTTTGACAGATCAAGAATATCGTTGATTAAGGAAAGAAGATGCTCACCGGAGGTTATGACAAAATCGTTGTACTCTCTTTGGTTGTTGTCGAGATTGGTCTCTTTCAGCAATTTGCTGAAACCAAGTATTCCGTTTAAAGGCGTTCTCAGTTCATGGTTCACATTAGCCAGAAACTCTGATTTTATCTGATTAGCCTTTTCAGCGGCTTCTTTTGCCTTTAACAGTTCTTCTTCCGCCTTTTTACGGTTGGAGATGTCAATCGCGATGCCATCCCAGCGTATACTGTCATCGGATAAACGGCGGGGGGACGCATTCAATAAAAGCCACTTAAATTTGCCCGATGGTGTCTGTACACTGAACTCAGCTGAGAGATTGTTCATTTTCTTGATTGCCGCTTTCTCCATTCGAGCTAACCGTGCCGCATCTTCATCCGGAATTTGTCTGTAAACCGTTGTGGCATCGTTTATGATTTCCGGAGTTGAGACTTCATGAACCTCTTCAACGCCTTCACTCACATATGTAAAAGCCCTTTCGCTTAAATCATTCTTCACAACAATTTGATACACATAACCACCCGGAAGGTTATTACTGAGTGTTCGCAGTTTTTCTTCACTCTTCCGGAGTGCTTTTGTTCTGATTTGGACCTGTTTTTTCAGCATCCGGTTCCATATGACAAAGAGAAGAAGAAAGGTGGCAGAGGCAATGGCAGCTATTAGAAGGTATTGGATAAAGAGGCTATAATCAATCCCCTCGTAGACTTCAAACCATTTACTGTAAATCTCATCATATCTGCCGGAAGTCTTGATGATACTAAGCCCCTCGTTCAGGATTGAAAGAAGAGAGCTGTTACCCTCTGTCACCGCGAAACAATATTTGCTTTGAAGAATTGGGGGGCCAACCGCTTCTACGCCTTTGATCTTTTCTTTGTCGATTATCATCAGACCCTGGAGCCTGGAAACCAGAGCAGCTTCGATCATGTTTTCTGAAAGAGCCTCAAGGACGCCGGCTATTGTTTTTTCAGTATAAATGTTATCTGTTATGTTGTTTTCTATCAGATAATCATAACCGATGTCGTCCTGCTGAGCGCCGATCTTCTTCCCTTTAACTTCCGCTAATGATTCAATATCGGAATCTTTTCTGACAAAAACAGCATAAGTGGAGATGAAGTGCGGAATGGAAAAATCCACCCGTTTCTCCCGCTCTTCAGATTTATACATTCCCAGAAGGACATCGGCTTGACCGGTTTCTATCTCTTCTCTTACGGTTTGCCATGTATCCAGCGAAATGTTATAGTCCAGCGACATAACGTCCGCAACTGCTTGAAAGACATCGATGTTAAAACCCTCGGGATTTCCTTCCTCATTGATGTATTCAAAAGGCGGATAATCATGATCACCTCTTACCTTTAAAACATCGTCGCTTGCTATACACACTGAAAATGAAAAGAGTATTATGAGAAAAGAGACGGACAGGAATGCTTTATCTATGCAAGAGTAAAGGGTTTTCATCAAACGTTTTCTTTTCACTTTTAAGCTCCTTTCCAAAAAGACAAACACTCACAAGCCATCTGCTGACCGTTATAAGAGAGAGTATAATGAACGCTTAACAAAGGTATCTTTCTGAAAAAAACAAGTTCGGTGTTCACATTATACTATAATGTACCTTTTTTAAGTGATGAGATCGTCTCAGTCTCGCACCGACTCCCCCGGGTCGGTGCGCATAATGAATCAAACACCCTCCCCAGGGTGTTTTCCGATTTTTTTCCAGGAAGGAATCCCCTTTGCTTGATTCACGTATTAACTGTTTCCGTGAATAGGAATGTAGGGTTTTTCGTGGTTATTGTTCAAAAACCTTGCATCAAACGTTGGTTTTTATTACCGGTAAGCCGCCGATAAAGGTCTCCCTGTGTTATTCAGCAAGCCCTAATGTACCTTTTTTAAGTGATGAGATCGTCTGAACGTTTTTGATAAATAAAGCTCCCGACTGACAGCCGGGAGCTTTGCTATTCAAAAGAATAAGATTTTAATCAGAAATACCGGTTTTCGATTGCCAGGTATGTTCCGTCTTCGATAAGGGTTTCAAGCGTTTGCTCGAACTGGTCGATGAAATCTTCTTCCGACCCCTTTGAAATTGCGATGTAAACATCTCTTGCCTCAAAGAAGAGGGCTTTTTCAAGTTGGTTCATGTCATAACCGGCATTCTCAACAATGCCTTTCACCGTAATATCAGTAAAGATGGAGAGCTCTACATCGCCCTCAATCAGTTTTCTGACACACTCCTCCGGGTTCGGATAGCTGACCAGGTTCTCAAAACCCAGTTCTCTCAACCGCTGTTCCATCCACCAGGATGATGTTGTGGCGATCTGTTTAACCTTTTTGGCATATTCGATTGAGGGAACGGCCCGGTTGGACTCTGCGTTCTTATAGAGATAGGCCTCTGTCTGTATAACCGGCCCGACCCAGTTGAAGAGGGGGTCTCTCTCCTCGGTACGGGCAATGCTGAACAACACCACATTCGGATTAAGGACGGCGGCCTCATAGGCCATATCCCAGTCAAGGACCATGATGGGTTCTCTGTTTCCCATTCTTTTGTTGATCTCGCGGACGATATCCGTCACAAATCCCGTTGCCTGTCCTTCTGAATTCTCATAGGTGAGCGGTGGATAGTCTTCGCATAAAAAGACCTGTTTCCCCGGTGGAGTTCCCCATGGGATCCACTTTTGATAGATCTTTTCAAACGTTCCGTTCTCTTTTATCTGATCCAGGCCCTTTTGCCATTTATCAACTGTCGACTGTTCGACGTCATCTGAAAAGGCCATATACATCAAGTCGATCGAGAAGGTAAACTCAACATTCAGTTCAACAGAGGGGGTCGTATCCTCATCCAGAAGCGTGACAAGACTGAAGTTGTTGGCGGCAATGAGACAATCCTCGTTCTTCATAAAAGCATCAAAGGCCTCTCTCTGACTGTCATATACGACCAGGTTTTCGAACCCTTCATTTCTCAGCGCCGTTTCGGAGTAATAATCCCTGACCACGCAGATCTTGTTTACCCTCTTCGCATCTTCGAGATTATTGATCCCGAAATCGACATTATCGTGTGAAAAGAGACTGGTCTTGACAATACTGACCGGCCCGGCCAGTTTGAACATCTCTTTTCTCTCTCTGTTCATCAGAATCGTCGGCATGGCGAGAGCTTCCTCGTTTTTCAGTCTGTCATAAGCCTCTTCCCATTCATAGTATTCCATCTTGAGCTCGACCCCGATCTCTTCAGAGACCGCCTTCAGGATATCAACCGAGAGCCCCCTGGCAGTCTGTCCCTCCATGAAGCTGAACGGCGGATACGGGTTGATGATGAACGTTGTTTGCGCAGAAACAGCTGAAGCGAAAACAATGACTACTGCAAGAATCATAAAAATTGTTTTTTTCATTCTGTCTTTCCTCCTTGTAAAGCGTGTTGGACTTCTTCATCTTGAATACTATAGCACAGAATGTTTATCTTGTCCACACAACCGGTGATTCACTGATTGTTATAAAGGTACATCCAGGTTGAGAGATCATCCCCGTCGATGATCCCGTTTTCGGGGATTGAGAGATCGCCTTCCGGGAAATCAGTGGCACCGAAGTGCCCGGAAAGGGCGGTGAAATCAGCCGTGTTGACAACCCCGTCTCCGTTGATGTCCAGCGTTTTTTCAGAATGCTTTGTGACATCATCGAATATCGGAACTTTCATGGGTTCGTTCTCGATCTGCCAGGGGCCGATTGTACCCGGATTGTTATATTCCTCCTCTGAAATGGCGGGCACCACGAAATAACCACCGTCGCCCCATTTGTATCCCCAGGAGTTTTTGACAATCCAGCAGAGATCTGTGGTCTTTTCAACAACCTCTCCTCCGTTTGTCCAGGGATCTGTATAGGTAAATGTTCCGCTCGAGGCCTCCTGTGTGGTCAAAACCGTTGTGGCGTCCGGATTGGTCTTGGAAGCGAGGACAATCTCATCCAGATCCGCCACGGCTGCCCAGCCAACCAGGGTGACACCATGCCCGCCGATATCTTCAGGGATATGGTCCGGCGTGAGGACTCCTTTTTGATAATAACTGAAGATATCGGGCACCTCGAAGGCCACCGCCATTGAGCCGTAGTTATAAAGGGCGGTCTTGATCATGTTGATGTACTCGTCGTAACCATACCCGTTCATCCGGCTGTATCCGGCCGGGAAGATCAGCACCGTTTTATTGGAATGGGTGCGGGGTGCTGTGTACGCGGATGCCGGTAGTTCGAGATTATCATCTGTTGTGACACCGATCTCCGAGTACGGCGCATTCTCCTCTGCCATCTCCCCGTAGCGGATCGAGTTGTAAAGTGCCATCAGCGCAAATCCTCCGTCAAGACGGTTTTCGTCCTGAATGATGAAATTGTCTGACACACCGGATAATACATCATTAACATTGTGATAGGCGGTCCATCTCTCGGCAAAGTCGAAGTTGTTGCCCCTGTTTCCTTCAGCCTTCAGACCAAGGGTCTGCACGGCCAGGGCACTTTCGAAGGTTCCGATGGTGGCAAAGGCCCAGCAGGAACCGTGATTCATCTGATCCCGGACCGGCTCCAGCCGGTAGAAACTGCTCTCGCTGATCGTTTCGGGCTTGATATCCGTGTAGGAGGATATCAGCATATCCAGCGTTGTCGTCATCCTCGTTTGGCGGACACCAAATAATCTGTCTTTCATCTCTTTTGACAGGATTTTATACGTGTACATCGCTTCTCTAAAGTCTTCGTAGGAGTCGAAGAAACGGCTCCTGTCTTCCCAGAACGTCTCGTTAAAGCCTTCGGGATTCCTTTCGTT
This sequence comes from uncultured Thermotogaceae bacterium, assembly GCA_964631265.1. Classification (GTDB taxonomy): domain Bacteria; phylum Thermotogota; class Thermotogae; order MWEM01; family MWEM01; genus CAZVWW01. Next base: position 5,589 of record CAZVWW010000054.1, on the reverse strand, counting down.
ATTTGTAAAATGTTCTCTGGCATCTTCAACAAGACCGGCGAAGGAGACTAATGCCAGCGACACAATCAGAAAAAACAGGATGATTTTTTTCATTATTGGACACCTCCATTGGCCCAGCTGAAGGAATAGGCGAATTCATAATCGATGATGAACCCGTCAACATTCCGGTTGTCAACATCCTTAAACAACGGTCCTAAAATGGACGCAGCGATTGACGAGCTTTCATCGCTCATTGGATTTTCAAAGATTAATCCGATTTTCCCCGAACCTGATTCGGCTTCTATCTCCAGGTGCAGCACTGCAAAAGTCTCAGAGGGTTGGCCTGTCCCGTTATCACTTCCGGCAATCCCTTTGAAGAGCATGGCGACTTTCTGCCCGGCGGATGGTAATTCAATGACTTGGTGACTGGAAATCTCTCCGGATTGATCAAAGAAATCGGGAAATTCCACCGCACTTAACTTCAGACCGGACGGAAATGTCACGGCCAGCTGCATGTATTGGGTTTTGTAAAGCTCTGCGAATTTTGCCACATCGGGGGCTTTGATTTTGGCCAGTAAACCATTCTCCTTTTCGGGATCATCTTCCAGTTCAAGAGAGAAGACCGGCTTTTCATCCGAATCGTATCGTTCAGCCAGCATGATGTTCCTGAAATGTTCCTCATTCGGATTTTCCCTGTTTAACGTCAATCTGGCATACTCCGTATTCAGTTTAAAACCAGTGTTGGCTATCGGAATGGCATTTTCCGGCTTAAATATCTGTCCGTTATCATAAGGATTATAACCATTTACAATCTCAAGATCGAGCACCACGATCTCATCCTCGGTGTAAAGCACTCTGTTGAAGACGGCCAAACCGGATGCGGTTTCTGTGAGCCCCCCAACAACCGGAACGGCTTCTTTCATTTCTTCTGTTTCATCCCACTTGTCGATAATGCCGTCCCCATTTGTATCCTCGGGAATCAGGAAAACCTCGACATTTGTCTTTTCGGGATGCTCATTGTCAACCGTTCTTTCATCCATTTTGACAAAAAAGGTCCGGGGTTGCTGATCGGCATCTTCCACGCCTCTTTTCATATCCTCGGACACATCTTCGATATAATACCGCCCCTTGTCGGAATTATAGAGCTGGCTGTAAAGTTCAGCCACGGTAAAGTGAATGGCCCTGGAGCTTCTGGCGTTAACGGATGTAATCCGGGCGGTGTAATGGCCCTCTTCCGTGAAGCTTGTTTCTAGTTCTTTCACGTTTTGATGCGCTTCGACGACCTCCCCGTTTCTTTCAATGGTCAGATCACAGAGCAACGGCTGACCCTGATCGTCAAGCCAGGCGAATCTCACCTTTGAGTATGGCGCCAGTTCGCTACCGTCTTTGACAACTGACGGGTCCTCGGGGATGATGAGCCCTCCCCCGCCTGATTGATCGCTTGCACAACCGATCAACAAGAATACAGCTGCCAGGACAAGCAGCGATAAGAATACGTTTCTTTTCATCTTAAAACCTCCCTGATTTATAATTATGTCCGTGTTGTGATTGATTCTCAGTGCTTTCGACATCTGTGGTCTCATGATGTATTTTACATCATATACCAAACTATAAGTCAAGTATCAGTATCGGCTCAAAATGTTATAATAACATGAAAATCCGGACCCGGGTATCGGGATTTCGAAGGGAGGCTGATCATGAAAATAGGGGCATTTGCAGCAAAATTCGGCATCAAACAGGTGACGATCCGGTATTACGTCAAAAAAGGACTCCTGAATCCTATCAAGAAACGAACCTATTATGAGTATAATCAAACCTGTGTTGAAGACATGGAAAAGATCCTGAGACTCAAGCGGATGAACTTCACACTGGATGAGATAGCCATGTATCTGGCCTATTTAAGGTTGAATCACAGTCGGACCTTTTCATCAAAACGGGAGATCATGGACCTTCTGAAAAGAAAGCTGAAATCAGTGGACACATCCATCAACGAGCTCATGACCGCAAAAGCACAAATCCAACAGCTGCTTCATGAGGTGAGCGAGATGGTTGACATCCCCCGTCATGATAGCCCGGGAAGAGAGGTTATCGGTTTTCCCGTTGCGTTCACAAAGAGACTGATCTGCCCCGATTGTCAGAAACCGCTGAGTTTAAACTCGGACAGGATTGTCAACAACGACGTCATCAGCGGCGATTTAAGATGTGACTGCGGTTACACAGCAACAATCAAAGATGGCGTTGTGACCTTTGAAGGGTCCACCAACGAAGATTTTTACGAAGGCAAGCCCGCTCCCATTCAGCCTGATCAAAACTATTCACCGGCATTTATCAACACAGCCTACAGTGCCGTTGACTGGCTTAAAGAACAGGTTTCCAGCGAACCTGTTCAGAACCGAACTGTTCTGAACCCCGCCATTCAGGAAGGACAGGCCTCATTCAAGCTCCTGTCTTCTCTTCTACAAAGAAGAACGGATTTCACGTTTATCGGGATCGACCCCAGTCTTGCCTTTATCAGAAACTTTCAACACCTGCTTGCCACGAACACCCGCAAGCCGGAACACACCCTTCTGTTCTCGGGAAGCGTGGACAGAGCCCCGCTTCCGAAAGAGAGCGTGGATTATATCACCATGAGCTGCGGCCTCCAGTACCATCGGTTGTTCCATGGAACAAATCCGGCTGACCTCCTCGTCAAACTGCTCAAGCCCGGCGGCAAATGGTTTGAACTGTTTTTCTGCGTGGATGACAGGCGACTGATTAATGAACAATATCGTCCTTTTTCTGCTGTATTGCATTGCCAATCCCTACAGAAAACCTTTTCCAAACAGATAAAGGCGAACTTCATCAAGAGCGGGGAAGTCACGGAAAAGAGCGAGTTTTCCAAGTTCTTCAAGGAAACGGCGAACGGGATCTTTTGTAATATAATTGGGCAAAAGGCGCAAAGAAATGAATGATTCAAGACTTGTGTTTCTGACTCCTTTTCAGTTGAGATGCCTCTCAAAAAAAAGACCACAAAACAGCATCATATCTCTCTTGTTTTAACAATTTTGTGTTGAAACAAATCCTATGAGAAGTATCCTCCAGTAATCATAAGAATAACGAATTATTTGCCTGTTAAAAAAACTTTTTTTGGAATAATGCGCATTAATCAAGGGTGATAAAGATTTGAATGTAACTCGTTTCAGGTTATGGTGAAACAGAAGGGGGCGTTCAAATTGTCAATCAAATTCAAGATGTTTTTGGGCTTTTTTTGCATTATTGCATTACTTAGTCTGCTGTTGTATATTTCTTTTATTACAAATGGTGATATAGAGGCGAAAAGTAACACAATCAGCAATCAGATCGAGGCATCTGACAAAAGTTTTAATGCTTTTATCAACATTGATGACATCAAAACAAATGTGGACAACCTTATCCAAAACAGCTTAAAACTGGGTTATGCCATTACAGAACAGGAATTGGATCAGTTTTTGGACGAGATCAACGAGACGATGCAGAAGACAGAATCAATGATTCAAGAATCGGGCTTTGATGCCGAAATGAAGGATATCCTGTCTGCCATCAACGAAGATGTCCAATCGGTGTATGAATATAAAAAGGAAGAATTAAAAATGGATCAGGTCATCAACAGCGGTCTGGTTGAATACAACACCTATCTGAAAGAAATGAATGACATCGAGAAGGGCCTTGAAGATTTACAGAGAATGGACGAACAACGGGTTGAGAAAACGATTGCCCGGATAGAAGAGATAGACGTTGAGCAGAAAGCCACCAGCCCGGCAGAACTCGAAAACATAGTAGACTCCGCATTTGAAAAAGAATTCAGTATCTTTGAGCTGGAGAACCTGTTATATCGCCTGAATTTGTGGGAGAAAAATCCGGAGTGGCATCTGGCCGTCTTAAACCACAGAGACTTTTTTACCAATGCCAAATCTCTGTTTCAAATGAAAAAAATCTTAAACAACCGTCTTCAAGATGAAGAGGACAACAGAACTTTAACGCCTAAAGCTTCTCTTCTGAGTCGGTCTGCTGCTGAATACTATCTTCAAAAACTCAATGAACTCGATACACTGCTTAAGGAGCGAAAGAGATTGGAATCCAAAATGAAAAGTCTGGATTCTGACAACGAACTGAACAAAACGATGAAAGAGCAATACCAGCTTTTTTCAGCCGGAACGATAAACGGCAGCCTGATTCAAAGCATTGATAATCTGAATCAGAAGATCCAAGTGAATAAGCAGAATAAGTCTACCCTTTTAAAGAACAGTTTTGAAATGATTGACCTTAAAAACAAAGAATCACTCTCCGCCATCCGGGACAATTTCCAAACAGAACTCATCGTGATCCTGGGGATCATATTGCTCAATGTCCTCATTGCTTTCATCATGATCAGGGTGATCAAGAAGTCCATAAAGCAGTTTGTTTTATCTATTGAACGATTAAAGCAACTGGATTTCTCAAAAGATGTGACGCAGAGAAAGGATGAGTTTGCCACTCTCACTGAAGTCCTTAATTCGATTATTGGCGCTGTCAGAAATACTATATACAATGTGAAAGATGCACAGAACAAGATCGTCGACGGAACCGATATCCTGAAGGAAAACACAGATGATACCAAAAAAGGCGAAAAAGTCGTGCGGGAGCAGATTGAGCTGACCGGCAACAACCTCAACAATACTTCAGCATCAGTTGAAGAGGTGAATGCCGAAATAGAGGAGATCAAGAATATTGCAAATACAGTCTCCACAGCCGCCAAAAACCTCAGCGACCAAACAGCAGAAACCTCATCATGTGCCGGTATCGGTGAAACAAGAATAAACGAGGTCACCGAACTGGTCGACTCGGCAATGGAAAAGGCTGAAAACACCAAAGAGGTGGCAAACACACTGGTCGATAATTCAAATCAGGTTGAAACGGTCGTTATCTCCATCGCACAAATATCTGAACAAACGAATCTGCTGGCTTTAAACGCCGCTATAGAAGCAGCCAGGGCCGGAAAAGCCGGGAAGGGGTTTGCCGTCGTCGCAGACGAGATCAGAAAACTGGCAGAGGAGACACAGTCTGCCACAGAGGATATAAAAAAGATACTGCAGGTGATGAATGAAGGGGTCGGTTCTGTCTCAAAGGCCTCAGAGAGCACCAGTGAAGTCATCAACGATGTCAAGAACAAGTCTGAAGAGACTTTCACCCAGTTTGAGCAGATAAAAACGAGTCTTTCCAGCTTGAACGAGGAAGTGAACAAATTAAACGAATCAGTCGTCGTCCAGGAAAATGCCGCTGAAGACATCTCCAAAGCGATGGAGGAATCGTCTGATGCCCTTTTGAATGCTACGGAACAAATGGATAAAATTATCACCGTCTTTGATCAACAGAGCGAAAAAGTATCTGCCATTGAATCTAATACCTCAACGATTAAGCAGCTGTGCAACAATCTGGAAGAGGAGACGGATCATTTCAAGACCTGAACAGCAACGGGGCAGCAATGGGGACGGTTCTGTTTGCTGAAATATTTCAATAATAATGCGGACGAATCAGCGGAACAGGTCCCTTGATCCATACCCCTTCCCTCTCGTTCCAGGTCCCCCGGCCTGGAACGGCTAACCAAACCAACAA
>CAZVWW010000053.1:11258-14898 GCA_964631265.1 uncultured Thermotogaceae bacterium | reverse complement strand
TGAATTCGGCATTCTCTGCTGTTGTTTTTGACTGTTCTTCACAGACGACATCGTCGTTTGGTACATCCCAGTTCAGGATGACCTTTTTCATGGTTTTTGAGATGGATCCCCCCGGTTCGTTGTAGACATTGCCACCTGTCAGGATCATCTTCACATTGTTTTGTTTGTACAGTTCAAATCCTTTGTAGAGACGCATCATCGAGCTTTGGCCTATCTGATCAAATTCTCTGCCCTGTGATTGCACCCCTCTGACCAAACCGCCGCTTAAGACCACAATCCTTGTTGTGTCAGGATTGGTTTTCTGCGGAACAGGTGTCTCTGAGAACTGGTATTCATAAGGTGTGACGAATAGTCTAACGGAGGCTTCGGTTGAGATGAAATAAAAGGCGATTGTGAAGATCAGAAGAAACGCAAAGCTCTTTTTTCGTCCCTTTATGAACAACAGAATCGTGAAAAGGAACAGTATGGCGATTAACAAGCCGGGGAGTTCCACAAATGAACTGATGATCTTTTGTAAGTAAAACACGAACCTCTCCTCTTATAACGTTAAATTAGATAGCGCTCTCAAGTTCCCTTAAGATAGCAGGAAGTGTTCTGTTGCTGAGATTAATGATCTCTTTTCGCTTATATCTCCGGGACCATATTATTTGTCTTCTAGCGTAGTGTCGCGTGTTTTTTTTCAGGGTGGTGATATACTCATCTTTATTCTCAATTCGTCCGTTCAAAAAATCGATGGTCTCTCGGTATCCGATGGCCTTGCCTGCCTGAGAGGAGAGACTGTATTTTTTAAGCAGCGACTGTGTTTCGTCTATCAGCCCTTTCTCGACCATCTGTTCAACCCTCTGATTGATTCTTCTGTACAATTCCTCCCTATCTCTTTCAAGGACAATGATTTTGAATCGTTTGTCTTCTTCTCTTTGATTGGCAAGTTCTTCTTTGGTCTTTCCCGTCTTGAAATAGATCTCAAGGGCCCTGATGATCCGCTTTGTATCATTGGGATGTATCTTCTCCCAGCTTGTTCTATCGATTGCTTTGAGTTTGCTTCTGAGTATTCCCGGCGATTCTTTTTCTTCAGCTTTTAACCGGTCCCGGAGGGCATTATCTTTTGGGACACCCTCAAAAAGCCCGTATTTCAACACATCCATATATAAACCGGTACCCCCAATGAAAACGGGTCGGCTCCCGGTGGATAATACCTGTTCGACAACTTCCAACGCATCAAGCCGGTATCGGTTGACATTGTATTCTTCAGAAGGCTCAACGATATCGATGAGATGGTGTCTTACTCTTTTTCTGTCTTCGAGAGAGGGCTTAGCCGTCCCGATATCCATGTGCTTGTATATCTGCATGGAATCCATTGAGCATATCTCACACGGCCGGTTTTCACAAAATGTCATGATTAACTCGGATTTTCCGGTCGCTGTGGGAGCGTAGATGATTGGAATTGTAGGCTTGCCAATCAACAATGGATCACACCGTATAGCACACCGCTTGATTGACTGCCTCTTATCTCATCTGTTTTGATTTCATTGAGCAGAGAATCACTTTTCAGTGTTTTGAGGATGACCGCTTTTTTTGCCACCCGCTTCATCTCTATGATGTCGGCTTGTTCTATTTTATCGTAAACGGCAAAGGGCCTCAATGGATTAAACCCCGACGATGTCATCACCGGATTATCAAACATGGGATCACAGTAGACATAATCGGCACTGTCGTCTTCCTGTTGCCGAATCCAGGTCTTATAATCCTCGTTGACCAGTTTAATCCTGTTAAAACTTTCGTTGACCCATGGCGATTGATCCTGATAGTCTCTGAATCCGTATTTGACAATGGTATAGATGTGCTTTGAGGCTTCCACACCGATGACACGGCCCTGATTAAGAAACGCCGCCATCAGAATGGCCTCACTCCCCAACCCGAGTGTAAGATCGAAGATAATCTCGTCGCCTTTCAGGTCGAGGATTTCTATCAGATGGTCCCGCTGATTGTTTTTAATGTTTCGCATTCGCATCTTGGAGCTGGCGGGATGGAAGAAGAATTCGCCCCCGTTCCATCGGATAATCATGCGTTCGCTCTCAACAACATAATAAAAATCCAGGATATTGTTCTCCTGGAATCTTGAAAAGCTTCTCCTCGAGATATACGCTGTGTTCAACTCATCCGCCAGTTTGATGGCCTTGAGAACCTCTCTTTTCTTTGGCCTGTTAGCTGTAGTGACAACGAATCGTTCATCTTTAAAACGCTTTATTTCAGTCGGATTTTTTTTGTCTGCTTTCATCTATTCTCTTTTTCAACCTCTCGTATTCTTTGACTTTTTCATTCAGGATTTCCTTTTTCTCTCTATATTCTTCTTCCACTTTATTGTACTCCTCTTTAACCTCGCTGTATTCCATAAAGACATCAACATTCAAATACAACATCCATGAGGTTAGCGCAAGGACAATCACCCAGTAAAAGAGATTGAATTTCTTTCTGCTCTTTGTCTCTCTCTTTTTTCCAGGTTCGTGAGATTTGGCATTTAAATTCAAGTTCTCCTTTTTATCTGCCGATTGTCCTTTGGGATATATCAAAAACGATCATTCCCCTTCATCGGGATATTCCAGTGTTCCCGCATTTTTTGACTCGTCGTCGTTGTTCAAATCCAGTTCAACCGAGTACTCATCATCATCCTCTTCACCCGGTGCACGGAGATAAACGCCCGGATTATAATCCCCCCGGGGCACCATCAAGAAGTAATGCTGGTTGGATGAAGAACTCCATTCCTCCGAAAGTGGATAACTCAGCGTTGAAAAACGGTTTGATTCCCCGAGATACAGAGCATCGTAGAAATCAAGGGTCCAGTCCTGCCCGGGTATCAAAGCAGGGTCTTCTTCTTCACCAGTGTTGTCCTCTATCTGGCCATATATAACCGTTGTATCGTCTTTCATCATTGAAAAACTGTTCTCAAGTGATATGGCTGTTGACGAGGAAGTTGTTCCGGTTGAGGAAGCCTCTTCATAAGTGCTTATATCCTTTAAATCCAGCAGCACAAAGAGCGTGCTCTGCCCAACCGGCAACGATAATCGCCCTTTTGTTGAAAATGAGGAGGTCAACACTTTAAGCGGAAGACTCAATGTTGTATCCTCGATGAGATACCGAACGTCGGTTGATTCAGTCGTCTCTTCTTCCTCATCCTCAATCTCAATCATATAGGAGACGGTTGCAGCCGGGGAAAGGGTTATGTCGAGTACGGGATTTTCAATCTCCTGTTCGTCTTCATTCTCAAAGATGAACTGACCAATCTGATACTGACTGAGAATTCCCACAAGATCGGACGGGTTGTTAACCGTCTGGGCCGGCCTGAAATTGATTTCAACCGTTTTATCAACATCTTCCGATTTTCCTGAAAATTCAACATTTTCAACCTTCATTTTCAGAGCAGAGAGCCTGTGGGCATATTTATTGATACCGGAATAATGCATATAAACAGCTATACGGGCCGTTCCTCCCTCAAGGGGAGGAAGAATGAGTTCAACAAGAAAACAGCCCGTAAACAAGAACAAAGTCATTAAAACAACAATTACAATGATTAGTTTTTTCAACAAAAAAAACCTCTTTTAATTAAATCAACCTTTTGAAAGAAGGGTCTGTAAATCAGGAT
>CAZVWW010000053.1:0-11158 GCA_964631265.1 uncultured Thermotogaceae bacterium | reverse complement strand
AAAAACCTCTTTTAATTAAATCAACCTTTTGAAAGAAGGGTCTGTAAATCAGGATAGATATTCAGCGCTTTGTCCAGGGAAGTCAACTTGAACAATCTGTTCAACGTATCGTTCATCCCGCAGATAGCCAGTCTACCCCCGTTTAGTTTACAACGTTTGTGGACACTGACAATCACACCGAGTCCGGAACTGTCAATATATTCCAGATTTGATAAATCAAGCGCAATTGCAACTTTTCCTTTTGACACAAATTCATCGATCAATTCATTCTTAAACTCATTGGCGTTACTCATATCCAGTTCGCCTTCCAGTGATATGATGATCCAATCCCCTTCTTCTCTAAAATTCAACATTTCTCTTTCACCTCTTTTATTAATCTAATTCTTCCTCATGAATAATTCTCTCAACTGATGACAGTTCATCATCTTCCGAGAGGTCTATTGTCTTAACCCCTCTTGTGGAGCGTCCCATCTTTCTGATATCCGAGGCAGCAAATCTAATCGTGTAGCCTTTTCTTGATACCCCTATCACCTCATCCGAATCATTGACAACCTGAACGGTTACAACTTCTCCCATAGACGCAGCCCAAGCCATGTTTTTCAGTCCGACGCCGCCACGGGTCTGCTGACGATACTCGTTGACATCCGTCCGTTTTCCAAATCCTCTCTTGGTGATCGTCAGGATAGAAAGGTCTTCATTTTCCTCCGTGAACATGGAAAGTGAAACCACTTTATCATCTTTCTTCAACTTGATGGCCTTGACGCCTCTGGCATTTCTACCCATCTTCCTCACATTGTTCATCGGGATCCTGATTGCCATTCCCCTGCGTGTCCCTATAAACAGGTTGAGATCTTCAACATTCGACTCAACGAGATTAGAATCGACAACATAATCATCATCTTCCAGTTTTATACCAATAATACCAGAAATTCCGGCATTTGCAAATTCGGACAGTGAAGTCCGTTTGATTCTCCCATTGTTCGTAACGAAGATAATATCATATTTTTCTGAATATTCCCTGCCAATCTGAAGCACTGATTTGATGACCTCGCCCTCGGCAAGGTTTATGTAAGACATGATGTGTTTGCCTTTCGTCCCTTTCGATGCGTTCTCAATCTCATAATTCTTCAGGACATAAGCCTTTCCCCTTGAGGTGACGAACATGGTGTTGTTTAATCTGGAGGTCACCATAATATGCCTGGCGAAGTCCTCGTCCCGTGTTCGGATTCCCCGCGCACCACGCCCGCCACGGTTCTGTTTTCTGTAACCGTCCAAATCCGTGACCAGCGTGTAGCCTCTGCTTGTCAGGGTAATGACAATATCATCATCTTCCACAAGGTCTTCAATATCCACAGAATCGAGTTGTCCTCTGGTTATCTTTGTTTTCCTGGGGGTGGCGTATTTTTCTTTCGCCTCAAGAAGGAGCTCCTTAACCCTCTGATATATCTTTCTCTCATCCCCCAGAAGCTCTTTCAGTTCTTTGATGGTTTTATTGAGTTCTTTCAGTTCCTCCGTCAGCTTCCTGATTTCCATCGAGGTCAATCTTCCAAATCTTAGATCCAGTATGGCCTTGGCCTGTTCTTCAGAGATCTCAAGGGCTTCCATCAGGTTCTTTGTGGCATCGGGTTGATCCTCTGAATGCCTGATGATGTCGATTGTTGTATCGATTGATCTCACAGCTGTGATTAATCCTTCAACAATATGGGCCCTCTTGCTCGCTGCATCAAGTTCATATTCGGCCTTTCTTTTGATAACGGTATACCGGTGGTTCAAGTAGGCCTTGAGAATACGCTTAAGGTCCATGACCCTGGGTTTCCGCTTCTCATCAATCACAAGCAGTTTAACGGGGAAGGTCGTTCTGAGATAGGAGTGTTTAAGGATATGATTTAAGACGACTTTTGTATTGGCCCCTCTCGAGACTTCTATCACAATCCGCATCCCGCTTTTGTCTGATTCGTCACGGATATCTCTTATCATCTTCTTTTCCTGTTTTTTAAAGTAATTTGCAATCTGTTTAATCAGGGTGGCCTTACAGATGGTATAGGGGATTTCAGTTATGATGATCCTCTTTTCCTCAACCTCATAGACCCCCTCGACAGGAATCGATCCGGTCCCTTTTTCATAAACCTCTTTCAGAATATCGGTTCCAACGATCTTACCCCCGGTGGGGAAGTCGGGACCTTTGATATGTTTTCTCAAATCATCAATCGTACATTCCGGGTTATCGATCAACTCACTCAATCCGTCAATAAGCTCTCCAAGATTATGCGGTGGAATGTTTGTCGCCATTCCCACTGCAATTCCTGAAGCGCCGTTCATCAAGAGATTCGGCACACCGGAAGGTAGAACGACCGGTTCTTTCAGTGTTTCGTCAAAATTGAGGATATAATCCACAGTGTTCTTGTCAAGATGCTCGAGCATTGCCTCTGATATCCTGGCCAGTCTCGCTTCCGTATATCTTGGAGCTGCCGGTGGATCACGGTCTATCGAACCGAAATTTCCCTGCGGATCAACGAGCTGCTCTCTCATGTTGAAGTCCTGTGCCAATCGGACAAGGGCATCGTATATAGCTGCATCGCCATGCGGATGATACTTACCCATGACTTCACCGACAATCCTTGCCGACTTTTTATGGGGTGAAGAATACCAGTTTCTCAATTCGCGCATCGCAAAGAGTATCCTTCTCTGAACAGGCTTCAAGCCGTCTCTAACATCCGGGATCGCTCTGCCGGCTATAACTGACATCGAGTAGTTGATATAAGATTCGCTCATTTCCTCATGAAAAGGCCTGTCAAAAATGCGATCCTTTTTTGGTTTATCGTTAACAATTTCTTTTTTATTCTTTGCCATTCGTTAGTTCCTCCATGTCTATAATATCATCTAAAGTCAGGAAATCTTTGAACCCGGTGTTATATCGCCGTCCACCGTCAGCAATCTCATATTATGCTCATCTTTTGCAGCCAAAAGCATGCCATTTGACTTGATTCCCATGAGTTTGGCCGGTTTGAGGTTGGCCACAACGACAATGGTCTTTCCTTCAAGCTCTTCGGGTTCGTATAATTTCGAGATTCCCGCAACAATCTGTCTGTTTTTGTCTTCTCCGATATCGAGCTGAAGTTTCAAGAGTTTGTTTGCTTTCGGGATCTTTTCAGCCTTGACAATCCTGGCCACTCTGAGATCCACTTTTTTAAATTCATCGAATCCAATAAGAGAAACCCCTTCAGGCGCTTTCTTTTCGCCCCTTTTTCTCTGTTTGTTCTCCGATGTTTCCCCGGGTTCTTTCATCTTGATGACCCGTTCTGTTTTATCGGGGTCCAAACGCGGATAGATCGGTTTCTCTTTAATGACTTTTCTTCCTTTGTCGAGCTCTCCCCAGTTGATCTGTTTGTGATGACTCTGATACCACTCTTCTTCAGAATAACCGAGTCTTCTGTATATCTCTTTTGAGGTGTCGCCCATTATCGGTTTAATGAAGAGGGCGATATTCCTTAATGCCTCTGACAGGTTATATAAAACGGTAGCGAGCCTCTTTCTCCCGCTTTCCTCTTTTGCCAGCTTCCATGGTTCGGTGAGATCGATGTATTTGTTGGCAAAACTGATCAATTTCCAAACGCTCTCCAGCGCCTGGGTGAATTTGTATTTGTCCATAAAATTGTAATAATTGACGGTTGTTTCATCCAAAAGATTCTTGAGTTGAATGTCGCTGCTTTCCCCGTTATCATGAGGCTCGGGGATAACCCCTTCAAAATTCTGCTGTATCATGGCGGTGGTCCGATGCAACAGATTCCCCAGATCGTTGGCCAGATCGGCGTTGATTCTGCCAATTAAATTTTCCTCTGAAAAATCACCGTCTCTGCCGAAGTTGATATCCCGAAGCAGATAGTATTTAATGGCATCCTCGCCATATGCATCCATAAGCAGACGCGGGTCGATTGCGTTTCCCAGAGATTTGCTGATCTTCTCCCCGTTGACGGTCAACCACCCATGGGCAAATACCTTTTTGGGAAGCGGAATCTCAAGAGACATCAACATGGCCGGCCATATAATTGAATGAAATCGGTTGATCTCTTTTCCAATCAGATGGAGATCCGCCGGCCAGAACTTGTTATACAATTCATCATCTTCACTGCCGTATCCCAAAGCTGATATATAGTTGATCAGGGCATCAACCCAGACGTAAATAACATGCTCTGTATCGTTCGGCATCGGAACGCCCCAGCTGAAAGAGGTTCTCGATATACTGAGATCACGGAGGCCGCTTTTGATGATCTGAAGCATCTCGTTTCTTCTAAATCCCGGTTCCACAAAAGCCGGGTTTTCTTCGTAGAATTTCAGTAACCTGTCCTGATACTTTGAGAGTTTGAAGAAGTAATTTTCTTCTGAAAACCATTCAAGCTCTCTGTTGCAATCCGGACAAAGCTTTTTCCCGTCTTTCTTCACGGCATCGTCTTCAGTCCAAAAGGCCTCATCGTGCACACAGTAGAGGCCTTCATATTGGCCTTTATAGATGTCCCCATTATCAACCATCTTCTTGACGAGTAATTGAACAACCCGCTCATGACGTTCCTCCGTTGTCCTGATGAAGTCATCATTGGTCAGTTCCATTTCTTTCCATAATGCTCTGAATTTTTCTGCGAGACCGTCACAAAACACCTTCGGATCCTTACCGCTCTTCCTGGCGGATTCAAGGATCTTCTGTCCGTGTTCATCTGTTCCGGTTAGAAAATAGACATCGTAATCACAAAATCTCTTGTATCTTGCGATGATATCTGCCACAATTGTTGTGTACGCAGAACCGATATGGGGTTCTGAATTTGCATAATAAATCGGCGTTGTCACATAAAAAGTCTTAGGATTCATCAAAGCCCTCCAAACCTTTCTTGTTTTTGTTTTTTTATCACCGTATTATAACATATTTCTCCTATCGTCTATTAAGCTTATAATCGTCGATTGAGATTATATCTCATCCGCCGTTCCCTCCGGAAAAGTTGCTCATTCATTAGTATACCTAAACATGATATAATTAATTGAACCATTCAGCTTCAACAACTTCTTTAATCAAGGGGGAGACACTATGTCAAAGATTCTTGGGATCCTGACTTATGCACTGGCCAGAGAAAAAGAGGGCCGATCTTTTTATAAGGGACAGATTGAAAACGTCAAAGACCCAACAGTCAAAGAACTCTTCAAATTCCTTGCCGAGATGGAGGGAGAGCATGTGAACTATATCAGCTCTCTTATCGAAAAAACAGAAGACGGAAAAGAGATCAAACGTGAGGATGTTTTAGAAGGCAGCGAAGAGGATTATTACAAATCCCGGGAGGAAACGGAACTGCCCGCCGGCCGAACCGCCGAACTCGCGTCGGATATGTCCATTATGAGAATGGCGTATTTGATCGAGCACGATTTTATGGAATTTTACGCCAAAAGCGCTGAAAAGGCAGAGAACGAGGGTGAAAAATACGTTCTCAATCATCTCGCCGAGTGGGAAAAGGGTCACAGAGACATGATTATGGAACTCTATGACAAAAGAATGAAAAAATACTGGGACGAGATGGGCTTTGAACCCCTTTTCTAAACGTATCTGAGAAAGATATAGACGAGTGCCGTTCCAAAACTGATCGCCGAGGGTAAAAGGGCAAAACGCATGAACTGACCGTAGCTGATGTCCTTTCCCTTGTATTTTTTCAACATGCTGAGCGCCACAACATTTGCTGATGCGCCGATTGGCGTCAGATTTCCACCGAAGCAGACCCCGAGTGAAAGCGTCCACCAGACCGGATGCAGATCGGAGAAAACAGATGGGTTCAGGTTGGGAAGGTGTTTGATAACCGGTATCATCGTAGCGGTAAACGGGATGTTATCCACAAACCCGCTGAAGATAAAAGAGACCGCAAAGAGTACCGGGAGGAAGAGAATCAAAGAGCCACCGAAATTCAGCTCAAGAAAATCAGCGAGCCTGTTCAGCACACCTGTTTCCTCCAAGGCCCCTGTTAGAAGAAAGAGGCCAATAAAGAAGAAGATCGTCTCCCATTCAACATCCTTCAAATGAGTATCCAGCCCTTTCGGATCAAGAACAAGGACGGAGGCAAATCCCATTCCCAAAGCGATAATTGAATTTCCGACATGAAGAAACTCCTGCCCGATAAAAAGGGCTATCGTTATCATGAGGAGTAAACGCGCCTTCCTCAATTTCTTTGGGTCATAGGTGTCAGTGTCATGGAAGATACCGGGGTCGAATTTTTTCTTCAGCTTTTTTTGGTTCAACAGATAAATGACTGCGATTACAATCAATAACGTGACGATGGAGATAAGACCGGTGTTCTTGAGGAAATCCAGAAAAGACAATTTAGCAGCACTTCCGATTAAGATGTTGGGCGGATCACCGATTAATGTCGCTGTCCCCCCGATGTTGGAAGCCACTATCTCACTCAGAACGAAAAAGCCCGGTGAGACACTCACGATATCCACAACTGCAAAGGTGATTGGAATGAAAATGAGCAGGGTTGTCACGTTATCCAGAAAGGCGGAAAAAAACGCCACTGCTATGTTCAGATAAAAGAAGACCCTTATCATTGAACCGTTGGCTCTTTTCAGGATCATATAAGCCAGTTTTTCAAAAAAGCCGGTCTTCTTGATCGTTGAGACCAGTATCATCATTCCGACAAGGAGGAAGATGGTGTTGAAGTCAACATAAGTGGCAATGACTTCAGCGGGATGTCCGAATACGTTCAGAAAGAAGAGGAGGACGGCTCCAAGGATGGCGATGATCGTGCGGTTTATCTTTTCATTGATGATAAAGACGTAGACGACACAAAAAACAATCAAGGCAATTAGGGCATGCATTTTAATCAACTCTCATTTCCTGGAATAAACTGATAAAACCAATCGCCATTATACAACAAATGGAGAAGAAAACAAAGATAAACCGGAAGATATTACCGATTGATTCGCGAAATATCATTCCCCTGAATATCGATAGCGACAACTAACGGGAATTTCTCTACTCTCAGAAGGCGTACAGCCTCACTCTGCAGGTCCGGAAAGAGGATAACTCTATGTTCTTTGACCCTTAATGAAAGGGCGGCAGCCGATCCACTCGGCGTTAAAAAATAGACTCCCTTGTACTTTTGGCACATCCTTCCGGCTTGCTTTGAGCGTCTTCCTTTACCAATTGTCCCCTTTACCCCAAGCTGAAAGAGCATCTCCAGATAGCCATCCATCCGCTCGCTTGTTGTTGGACCGATTGCGCCGATAGGTCTACCGGTAGGTGTTTTAGCGGGTCCGGCATAAAACACCAGTTTACCGTCAAAATCAACGTTAATCTCTTTGCCCGCTTTCAAAAACTGTTGAATTCTTTTTTGAGCGGCATCCCGCATCACAAGAAGTTCGCCGGAATACGCTATCTCACTGCCCGGAACCAGTTTGTCAAAGTTCAAATGAGACCCTCCCCGAACGGCAGAGATAACAATCCACTGAGATTCCAACCGGCAGTGTTGCGATATGCACCGGGAGATCAATGATCCTCACATTATAAGCACTGATACCATCCCCGAGTCCCTGAAACCCGATTTCAAGCTCGTTAATCCCCTTATATATACTCGTTTCAAGTTCTCTGTATCTTTTATCCTGATGATGCGTTTCCATCTCCTCTGTGAGGGCAAGTTTTGAAAGTATCAAGGCCTGCTCTGATGCCCCTCCGATTCCAATGCCAACCTTAAGGGGCGGGCAGGCCTTTGCCCCGTGTTCTTTTATATGATGGATCACGCTTGTTTTTATCTGATCTGGGGTGGCGGTTGGCTTCATCATCATCAGCCTGGAAAGATTCTCGCTGCCTCCACCCTTCAACATATATCTTATCTCGAGCGTATTGCCGGGTTTTTCAAATATATGCACCATGGGTGGCGAATTATCCATTCTGTTCTTTCTTTCAAACAACGGATCAGAAACCGTTGAGAGCCTGAAGGGATTTTCTGCATAAACCTCTTTCACCGCTCTGCTTAATATCCGTTCCAAGGGCCCGGCGAGATGGAAATCCGCCCCTTTGAAACAGAAGAATTCAACAACCCCTGTATCCTGGCATAACGGCATACCCGTCTCTGATGCCACATCGATATTCTCCTGTATCACATCGGAAAAGAGCCCCTTGTAATCTCTCACGATTTTTTCGCATTCCGGATTGAGGGTTGTATTTGCCCGGACCAGCTCCTGCTTGATACGATCTTTTATTCTTTCTTCCATAATCCACCGAATTGATGGAAAAGCGCCCATTCCATGTTCTTCCAGTAACCGGAAGATTGCTCATCCTCCTGATAACGGAAATAATCAACATCTTTGATCTCTATCTCCGCAGCAGTCCAGCCTTCTTTGTCAAGGGCGTCGCCCATTATAGTGCCTGAGGGGTGGATAATGCGGCTGTGTCCGTAAAACTTGAGATTTTCGTGCTCACCCGGGGTTGAAGAGGTCATCAGAAAACAGCCGTTCTCGATCGCCCTTGCCTTTGTCAGGGTATCGTAGTTTCTGAATCTTGTCCGTCCAAAAGCAAAGGGAACAGCAAACAATTGTGCGCCTTTAAGGGCCATAATCCTGGCAATCTCAGGGCTGCCGATCTCATAACACATAAAGACACCGACCCGGATCCCTGATAAATCCACACAGTCAAATGAACTCCCCGGTTTGAATATCTCTTTCTCACCTCTGAAGAGGAGCACTTTATCATAATAATGGATGATCTCCCCATTTTCAATACTTATTGTGGCGTTGAAGAAATCATCGCCTTCTTTTCTCCCCAGTCCGGAGATAACCGCACAGTTCTGCATCTTAGAGATCTCTTTTAACCAGTTTTCAATCGTCTCCTGCTCTTTTTGAATGACAGACTTTGTGGAAGGATTCCATGTATACCCCGTCCCAAAAAGCTCGGGAAAGATAATCAGGTCATAGTCAAACGGTATCCCCTTCATGATCATACCGGCCTTTTTCAGGTTCTCATCAACTTTTCCAGGATTTCCCCGGGTTTGAATCGAAACAATTGTCTTTTTCATGCCATCACTTCCCGGTATTGTCTTGGTTGCATCAACACATCTCTTTCTATAACCTCTCTTTTATGGCTTTTAAAAGTGTTTCGGGATAAACGGGAACTTTCTTCAAACGGATGCCCGTTGCGTTGTATATTGCATTCAAAATGGTGACAGTCGGGGTATCTATTCCTATCTCCGATACACTCTTCGCCCCGAAGGGGCCTGAAGGTTCATAGCTGTCAACCGTTTCTGCAATCACCTTTCCATAACTGACGCGGTCCGGAATCTTATATCTGAAAAGTGAGGCATTGGTGGGAACGCCTTTTTTGTTGAATGTCAGTTCCTCATGCAGGGAGGCCCCGAGAGCCTGGAGGGTTGCGCCTTCAATCTGTCCTTTGGCAAGGGCGGGATTGATGGTTGTCCCGCAATCCACAATGCTGATAATCTCAATGGGGATTATCTTGCCGGTTTTCAGATCGATTTCTATCTCCTGGAAGGTTGCCATGAACGGGATGGGGGATTCGTCACCCACATATGAGCCGGTGGCCCCTATCTGCTTCTGTTCGAATGTGTAGAAGAGCCGGGTGCAAAGATCCGCATAAGAGACTGACTTATCGGTTGATTTTGATTTGACAACGCCTGCTTCCACATATAAATCATCTGCCTCAAGTTCAAGTAACAGAGCGGCATTTTCAAGGATCTGCTTTCTCACTTTTCCGGCCGTGTTTAAAACCGCATTGCCCGAGACATATGTCGTACTGGAGGCATACGCTCCAACATCAAACGGTGTCCGGTCTGTGTCTGATGAATAGATATGGATATAGTCCAGGGGGACACCGAGCTCTTCCGCCGCAATCTGTGAAAGCACTGTATCGCTGCCTGTGCCAAGATCCGTTGCCCCGACCAGCAGGTTGAACGAACCGTCATCGTTCATCTTTATCGTTGCAGCTGCCATATCCACCTTTGCGATACCCGATCCCTGCATTGCCAGCGCGCAACCCACGCCTCTTATCTTTCCGGTTTCTTTTGCCTTTTGACTGTTCAGCGAGTTCTTATTCTCGTTATATTTTCTTTCCCATTCAAAGAGTGTCTTGCCTCTTTCAATACAATCATCGAGTTTGCAGCTTCCGGCAATCTGAGCGACCCCTTCTCTTCCTTCTCCCATAATCTTGAAGATGGGGGAGGTCTCACCTTCCCGTATCGTATTGATTGACTTGATTTCCAAAGGGTCTTTTCCAATCTCAGCGGCCAACTCGTCCAGTGCACCGTCAAGGGCAAGCAGTCCCTGAGGAGCACCATAGCCCCGGTATGCTCCGGCAGTTGGCAGATTGGTATAGACGATATCGGATGTAAACCGCACCCCGTCAACTTTGTTATAAAGCGGAAGGGTCTTTGAGCCACAGACCATTGCCACCGTCAAGGCGTGGTCGCCATATGCTCCGGTGTTGGAGAGGGCATGCATGTCAATGGCTTTTATCTTTCCCTCTTTGTCTGACCCAATCCGAACGGTAACCTTCATATCATGTCTTGTATAGGTGTTAATAAAAGATTCTTCCCGGTCCAGGACAAGCATCGCCGCTTTCCCGGTCTTGAGTGTCACCAAAGCGGTGTATCCCTCGATGATTACACCCTGCTTGGCCCCAAAGCCACCGCCTATTCTCGGTTTGATGACTCTGATCTTTCGGATGGGAATCTCAAGGACCTTTGAGAGGATTCGTCTGGCGTGGAAAGGGACCTGAGTGGAAGAAACCACCACCAGCCTATCCTTTTCATCATAATAAGTGTATGTGGTATGGGTTTCCATGGGCACCTGTTGTGCTTTGGGATAATAATAGGCTGTTTCTATTTTCACCTCGGAATTGTCGATGATTGCATCAACATCTCCAAGGCTCATATCATAGTGAGCAGCCAGATTCTTTGATGCATCGTATATATTTTCGGCATCTTTTTCATCATGGATTATCGGTGCATCCTCATCCATCGCCTTTTCAAAATCCAGGAGCGGTTCAAGGACCTCGTATTCAACCTCGATTTTGCTTAATGCCTCTTTTACACTCTTGAGATTTGTTCCAGCCGCCACGCCGCCAGGACCTCGGACATATCTCACTTTATTTCCCAGCAGATACGACTCGTAAGGAGAA
>CAZVWW010000052.1:0-14920 GCA_964631265.1 uncultured Thermotogaceae bacterium | reverse complement strand
AAAGTGGGAGTCCGCCTGAGATTTCCCGCCTTATGGCATATGGCTTATAAGGCTAAATAATGTGTGATCCCACCGTGGTAGTAGCGGCGGGTCGTTATATAGATGATAATAGGCGGACTTTGTTCCGTCTTTTTTAAATTTGAAAGGAGATGATTGCTAATCGCAAGACCTAAGGAAAATCTTCCACCGCGTAATCACGAGATAAAGGCATCAAAGGTACGCGTTATTGGAAAGAATGGTGAACAGATCGGTATTATGAAAGTTCCCGAGGCCATCTCGGTGGCAAAGCGGGACAGACTCGATCTGATCCTTGTGGCCCCAAAGGGTAATCCACCCGTGGCAAAGGTAGTGGATTTTGGAAAGTACCGTTATGAGCTGCAAAAGAAGCGGAAAAAGGCCAAGAAGAACCAGAAGAAGACTGAGTTAAAACAGATGAAATTCAGACCGAAGATAGACGAGCACGATTATCAGACTAAGCTCAACCATATCAAACGGTTTCTAAATAACAGTAACATGGTTCGTGTCACGATTATGTTCAGGGGAAGAGAGATGGCCTTCACGGAAAAGGGAAAAGAGATCCTCGACCGTGTAAAAGAGGATGTCAAAACGCTTGGAAAGGTCACATCCAAACCCAAGCTCGAGGGCCGGGACATGTTTATGACAATCTCACCCCTCAGCGATGAGGAACAGAACAGGATTCAGAACCAGATTGAAGAGGAAAAGAAGAAGAAACAGGCACAGGAACAGCAGGAGCAACAAGAACAGGAAACGGAATCCCAGGACCCGGGAAAATAAGTATTAAAAGGAGGAGACTGCTATGCCGAAGATGAAGACAAAGAAGACTGCAGCCAAAAGATTCAGAATAACCAAGAATGGAAAAGTGATGCGGAATCGAACGGGCCGGCGACATGAAACGGGCAAAAAGAACAACAAGATAAACGTTCGATTGAGAAAAAAGGGTAAAGTCAGTAAGGATAGAGAAAAATCTATAAAAAAGATGCTTGCGAAGGCCTAATGTCAGGGAGGAGATTTTTAAATGAGAGTTAAACGAGGCGTTGTCAAAAAGTCGAAGAAAAAGAAATTTCTAAAGGCCGCGAAAGGTTACAGGGGTTCCAAAAGCCGGCGATTGAGGCTGGCGAAGGAACAGTACTATCGTTCCGGGACTTATTCGTATGCAGGCAGAAAGCAGAAAAAGCGAGATTATCGAAAGATGTGGATTGTCAGGATCAATGCAGCTGCAAGGATGCATGACATGAAGTACAACGAACTCATTCATGGATTAAAAGAAGCCGGGGTTAAGATCAACCGGAAGATGCTGGCAGAGATTGCAGCAACTGACCTGGACGCTTTCAAGGGTTATGTGGACATTGCCAAAGAGAATTTAAAATAGAACAGTGTCTTTAGAAGCAGGGCGTAGTTCAGTTGGTAGAACGCTAGGTTCGGGACTTAGAGGTCGGGAGTTCGAGTCTCCCCGCTCTGACCAAAAAGGGATTCAGTTGATGAATCCCTTTTTCTTTTAAGGAGACACCCGGAGAAAACATGACAATTCTAAAACTCATCGGCTGGATATTAATATCAATAATCGCTATCATCATCCTACTGCTGATCTTTTCAAGCGTATCCTATTCGGTTGCAAAAGACTTTTATACCAGAGGAACACCGGAAAGAGAGTTGGCGTCAGAAGCCGTCTTTTCACTCTTTTCTCAAGATTTAGAGGGGGTTACGGATGAAGAGACCATAAAGGAGCTGGATAGCCTGCAACAGTACGATTTCTATTTTTTCAGGCATGTCAGTGAAAATGCCGACGGGTTGAACCAGAACAAAGCAGTGTACAACCATCTGGACCATTACACGAACTTCTTCACATACACAGAGAAGATCCCCTTCACCCCCATTCCAAAAAACGGACGGTATTTCCGGATTTATTCCGGCCTGTTAACGCTTGCCGCTTTTAAACCGGAGAAGATCGTTAACTATGAGCTTCCAAACGGGATCGACTGGCCGTTCAACCTCATATCCGCCAAACCCGTGATGCAGAAAATGAGCTTTAACACCGGAGATGCCAATCTCGTTCTTGTGAACATCCACAACACAACCGATCACAATAATGATACGCCGTCGTACGGAGAAAGATTGAAGTTCATCAAGACAGAGATTATTGACAAACACCCGCCGGATGATCACATCATCATCAACGGGGGGTGGGGCGTTGGCCTCCCCGGTGAAAACCTCAGAACAGAAACTGACAGCGACCCGCACCTGGACCTTGACTGGACACCGGAGGGCTGGAAATGGCTATACCCAACGGACGCCTCAACAGAGACCGGCAACGGGATACTGATCTCTGAGAACATCGATATCCGGGATTGTCTCTTCAACGAAAACGGCATTGACCTCCGATTCAGCCTGAACTGAAGTTCCCCTATGCAAAGTATTTCCATTAATGAAATGGTATAATTAAGCTGGTTAAACAGTTTTGATTGAAGGTGAAAGGATGTACAAGGATCTCCGTTTCAAAGCAAAGATAGCCAATCAATATGACCTCAAAAAGGAGCCGGTCGTTGAACTGGATGCTTCTCAGTTTTATCCCGACGGTCTGGGGGGACAGCTCGGTGATAGAGGGGAGATCAACGCCATCTCTGTCCTTGAAGTGAAAAAGAGCCGGGAGGGGAAGATTATCCATGTGATGGAAACTGAGCCGGAAGCGGGTATCGGCACAGAGGTCGAATGCCGGATATCGGGCAGGAGGAGAAACGAGATTGCCCGTCAGCATACGGCACAACATCTCATATCGGCAAACTTCGAGAACTCCTACGGGATTCACACAGCGGGTTTTCATATGTCCAGCGGGCATACAACGATTGACCTGGATTCAACGGATATCGACGCTGAGATGATCGAGCAGATCGAGCGTGATCTCTTCGAGCAGATTATAGACCTCATCGATGTTGAGATCCTTGAGATCTCACCGGATGAACTCCACAAGTATCCACTGCGTAAGAAGGTAAGCGGAAAGCTGTTGAAACTGAACAAACTCCGCCTTGTCAGGATAGGGGAGTTGGATTATTCACTCTGCAAGGGTTTCCATACCGATAATACCGGCAATATCGGCATGATCAAGGTCTATAAAATGGAAAAGGTCAAGTCCGAATACACCCGTATTTATTACGTTGCCGGTCTGAGAGCGATGGACGATTATCAAAGGAATCACAGGATTTTAAAAGAGACCTCGGATTTTCTCTCGACTTCACCCGAGGAGCTCCAGATGAGATTGAAGAATCTCATCGACGAGAATAAGTCAGTGACAAAGACCAGCAAAAAACTCTCCGAGTCGCTGGCCAAAGAGATGTACACAAATCTCTCATCCAGAAAAGACGAAACGGGCAGGCGGCGAATCGTCGAAGTCCTTCCCTCCGAAGAGAGTGCCAAGGGTTTATCAAAGGAAATAATGAAAGAACCTGACACGATTGCCGTCTTTTTATTTGAGCGTTCAAAGAATACGGGGTTTAACATTGTCTCAACTCATGACGATATCAATGCCAGAGACATCTTGAATCGATTGAACGAGAACCTGAGCATAAAAGGCGGGGGGTCTGAGACAATGGCACTTGGAACGGTTCACGGTAATCTGGATCAGATTAAGCACGATGTCGAAAAGGTTCTTGAGGAGTACTGATTTAATCAAACAGGGGGTTCATTGAATGAAATATCTATTAACAACGATCTTGATTTTGATCATGTTTTCCACAGTCGGAATGGCACTTCAAACAGGTATCATCTTTAACGGCGACCTGCAGGGGGAGAACAAGAGTTTTCTCGGTTTCACGGCCCGCAGTGTTTTTGGATTGGGCGGTCTTGAATTAGCGGCGATGCCAAAAGTGGGACCGGACGGTTTTGACGGGACCAGCTACCGGTTTATTGTCTCACCCTCCATCGGTTGGGGTCTTCCCGAGCTGAGGATATACGGGGCCCTGGCACCGCATTTGGACATCGACTCAGGTGAACTGGATTTTGATCCGGCCAAATGGAGCTTTGGGGCGGGATCGAGTTTTGCCGTGGCCAAGAATGTCATCGGTTTCTTTGAATTCTTCGTCGAATTCGATTTTGCCGGAAACAACGATACTGCAGAGGAAGAGACGGGCTTCGCCGACAACACACTTCTAAGTGTCGGGATCACGTACAACTTTGATGTGGGTTTTTAGAAAACTAACCGCAGCTCACTGATTTTCTCAAGTGATTTGATTCAGGGGGTTATGAGATTGATTTCCTCTTCGAGAAAACGTCTCTCCGACTCGGCATCTTCGAGTTTCCCGTCGAGTTTTTTCTTGATAACTTCCCTGATGATCTCCTTGATCCGCTCTCCCTGAGGCACCTTGTACTCCCGGATGAGCTTCTTTCCACTTGTGTAGTAAAGGCGCACCCGCTTTCTGGCGCGAAGATATTCCTTCAAATGTTCAAGTCCTCTGTCGGTCAGATAGGAAGTCATGTAAACAACCGCTTCAGGGGAGTTTTCCTCGATCAACGAGTAAATATCGGAAAAATCCATTTCGGTGTTCAGCATCTGTGAGGCAATCTCAACCCGCTTTGAAAAGGCATAGATCTCCTTGACAAGCTTCTTGGGCAGACCGTAACGCTCCTGAATCTCATCGAGCTGCTTTTCGGTGTAGTATTCCGTCAACAGAAAGATGAGGACGTAGAATTTGTCCAGTCCGGGATTACCCTTGTAAAACGTCTCGAACCATTCCATACCGCAAAAGAGTCTATTGATCTTCTTTTCAAGAAGCGGTGTGTAGTAGGTCTTGTCAAAGAGATGTTTTAAGACGTTGAGCCTTCCAAGCCGGAGAATGATCTCGCCTCTGTTCTTTTCCTCAAGTATCCGGGTTAATTCGTAGCGTATCCGCCCGCCGCTTATCTTCTCGAGGTATTTATCGACAAGGCCCTTTTTCAGCAGCTCCATTGTCCTTTCCTCAATCTCAAAATCGTAGCGTTTTTCATACCGGATTCCGCGCAGGATTCGGGTGGGATCATCGATGAAACTGGTGTTATAAAGCACACGGACAACACCGTTTTGAAGGTCTCTCCGGCAGCCGAAATAATCGACGAGTCTTCCGTAATCGCGCTCATTGATGGAAACAGCCATCGCATTGATGGTGAAGTCCCGCCGGTGCAGATCCTTTTTCAGATGCGCCTCATCAACGGTCGGCAGCGCCCCGGGATAATCGTAATACTCTGTTCTCGCCGTGGCGAAATCTATCTCGATCTCCTCTTGTTTGAAAAAGACCTTGGCCGTCAGGAATTTTTGATGGAACTCTACCGTTATATCAAAGCTGTTCTGCAGGGTTTTAACGAAATCAATGGCATTCCCCTCGACCACCAGGTCGATATCGAGGTTTTCATAATCGAGCAGCAGGTCCCGGACGAACCCGCCGACGATAAAGAGCCGATACCCGTTTTCATCCCCTTTTTTTCCGATTTTCTCCAACAGTTTATAAATCCCGAAATCAAGCCCCTTGATCATGGTTCGCTTGATGTTGAATTGTTGCAGATTGTGGCCCTGCAGGGAAATTTCCTCTTTCATCTTGTCATGATGATAGACCTCACGGATGATATCTGTCCGGGTGATGATCCCCTGAAGAATACCGTTGGATATGACGGGAATCCGCCCGACCCCGTTCTGTATCATCTTCTCCTTGACCGTTTCCACGGACTCCCTGGCGTTCACCGCCACAAGATTCGTGGACATGATGGCCTTGACGGGATGATCGCCCATCCTGTGATCCATGGCCTTCTGCACGTCGCGCCGGACCACCATGCCGACGAGTTTATTTTCCTCGACAACGGGGATGCCCCCAAAACCGGTTATCTGCATGATCTTGTAGGCGCGTTTGATCTTCATTCCCGACAGCATGGTCTTGACCGGGCTGCTCATGATCTCATAGGCCATCACGGCCGGTTTGACGAATTGCTCGAGCTGTTCCAGCAACTGACTCTCCGCCTCTTTCAAACTGACACCAACGAGTTTACAGGCAGCAGCCCTTTTGTGACCGCCTCCTCTGAGTGCCCCCATGAGTTCTCCCAGATTGACATCCGGTGACATGGTCCGGCCCACGATATACGTCTTTTTTCCCATCTTCACGATGGAGATAAAGGTATCGTATCCCTGTGAGAGCCAGAGCTTGCTGGTAATGAGGTTGAGCCCTCCGATAAACTCCTCGGTTTCAGCCTCCCCAACGGCAATCTGAGCCTTGTTGATCTCCCTGACGATCATATGCTTCTCAAGGACTTTCATAATCTTTTCCTGCTCCGGGGTCATCTCCATCTTGACGAAGGCCGATATGACATCGATATTGGCCCCCTTTTCAAGCAGAAAGGAGGTGCTCATCATATCCCGGGGCGTTGTGGAGGAAAAGAGAAAATTGCCGGTATCCTCGTAGATGCCGATGGCCAGCAGCGTGCTCTCCTCTGTTGAGAGCTTGATGTTCTTCTCTTTGATCAATTCGGTGATAATGGTCGAGGCCGACCCGATTTCCTCCAGGATGATCTCATCAATCGTCTGGCCGGGAAAGATCTTGTCATCGTCGACCGGATGATGGTCGTATATCCTCACCTTTATTTGATTCTCCGAGAAGAATTGTTTCGCCTTGTTGCCCAGCCTTCCGGGAACGCTGGTATCACATATCACGGCTTCTTGAACCCCGGAGAAGTCCACCTCGCCGTCGCGGTAGAAGGGGAAACGCTCCTCGTAAATGGTGATGAATTCCTCGAGGTTTTTGGATGGTTCCCCGGAATGGATGACCACGTGATCGGGAAAGAGGATCTTGGCACCGAATGATGCGGAAAATGCGTCAAAATCGGGATTCCGATGGGCGAGAATGATCTTCTCGGGCCTTATAATCGTTTTATTCTTTTTCTTCTTCGACATTTTTCAACCCCCGCGATTTACAAGGACAACTGCTGTGATCTCCTTTGTGTTTGGTTTCATCAGGCCGGCGATCCTGTTCAGGGTGCTGCCTGTCGTAATGATATCATCAAAAAGACAGATACGGTCCGGAATATCGACTCCCCGTTTTATGGTGAATGATCGTTCGGCATTCTCTTGTCTCAGTTTCTCATCCTTTAAAGAGGCCTGTGGTCTGTACTCACCCCTTCTTATAACCGGGGTCAGGATGTTCAGCTGATTCATATACAGCTTTCGGCACTCATTCAGGATGTTCTCCGCGGCCGAGAAGCCCCTGTCGGCCACAGCTCTTCTGTGAGAGGGTACGGGGATAACCGGTGATTCTATCCGCCAGTACCTCAACATGATAAAGACAAAGTAAGCCAAAAATCTACCGAGCAGGATATGCCTTGAATACTTGTAACGTTTGATGATTTCGGTCAGCGGACTGTCATAAAGATCGTAGTAATAGATACGCGAGCAATGTCTTGTCTTTTTAAAGGTCCCCGACGGTTTCAGGGAAACAATCCCGTTGAAACACTGCCGGCAGATGAGCTTGTCTGATTCTATTCTTTCCGAACAGATCAGACAGGAGTTGGGCAGGAATAAATCAAAGAAGGCACCCATAAAAGGTGCCTTTCGAATGATTGGTCTATCATTTAGATCGTCGAGACTTTTTTCCCCGCGCATTGCCTACTGGTTTTTAAATTCCAGTTCTCTCTCGA
The DNA here is from genome assembly GCA_964631265.1 of uncultured Thermotogaceae bacterium. Taxonomy (GTDB): domain Bacteria; phylum Thermotogota; class Thermotogae; order MWEM01; family MWEM01; genus CAZVWW01. Next base: position 7,258 of record CAZVWW010000052.1, on the reverse strand, counting down.
CTTCGTCGATGTTGATAAATTCCAGTTCATCGCCGACGTTTATCTCATTGTAGTTTTCAAGCTTAATCCCGCATTCCTTCGGGGCATCAACTCTCGAGGCATCGTTCTGGAACCGTTTCAGAGAGTCGAGTGTCCCGTGGTGGACCTCAAGACCGTTTCGATATATCTTAACCCTTGATTTCCTCTCGATATAGCCATCGGTAACAACGATTCCGGCTATTGTGCCGACTTTCCTGACCTTAAAGGTCTTCTTGACCTCTCCGTGTCCAACGGTCCTGGCAACCTTTTCAGGTTCGAGCATGCCCTGAAGGGCCTTCTTGAGATCCTCGATGAGATAGAAGATGACATCATAACTTCTGATCTGTACTTCCTCTTTCTCCGCCTCGTCTCTCGCCTTTTGATCAACTTTGACCTTGAAGCTCAGAATAACGGCATCCGATGCCGCCGCCAGCATAACATCCGTTGAACGGACGGCTCCAATACCGGCGTGAACGATCTCTATGGTAATCTCATCGGTCTGAAGCTTACTGATGGCATTTCTCAGGGCCTCAACCGTTCCATAACTGTCCGCCTTGACGAGGATTTTCAGGATCTTTCTTTCTCCTTCTTTCACCATGTCATAGAATTCCTCGAGAGAGATATGCTTTCGCTTGAGTTGATTGGCCTTTTCTCTCTCTTTGACCTTGCTGACAACGCTCCTTGCGGTTGATGCCGATTCAACGACGTATAGAATGGAGTGGGCATCCGGTACATCGTTGAATCCGAGCAGGTTGACCGGATCAGAGGGGTTGGCCTCTTTAGCACTTTTCCCTTTGTCATCGTGGATCGCCTTGACTTTTCCCCAGGTGTTGCCACAGACAAAATACTGCCCGACTCTGAGTTTACCGTCTTTGACGATACAGGTGGCGGTGGGACCGATCTTCGGATTCAGTTCGGATTCCACAATAACACCGCGGGCCTTGCCCTTGGGATAGCATTTGATATCCTGCATCTCCGCCAGCAGGCTGACCATCTCGAGGAGCTCCTCGATCCCCTCGCCTTTCTTCGCCGAGATGGGGACTGTGATGGTGTCCCCTCCCCAGTCCTCGGGAACGAGCTGTAATTTTGAAGCAAGCTGCTGTTTGGTCAGGTCCATGTTGGCGTTCGGCTTGTCGATCTTGTTGATGGCGACAATAATAGGAACCTTGGCTTCCTTTGCGTGATTATAGGCTTCCTCCGTCTGGGGCATCACCCCGTCGTCTGCTGCTACAACCAGAATGACAATATCCGTGGCCTGTGCGCCTCTGGCACGCATTTCTGTAAACGCCTCATGTCCCGGTGTGTCGATAAAGGTAATGGGTTTTTTGTTGCACATCACCTGATACGCCCCGATAGCCTGGGTGATCCCACCGGCTTCACTCTCGGCAACGCGGGCTGACCGGATGTGATCGAGCAGCGTCGTCTTGCCGTGATCCACATGGCCCATAACGGTTACCACGGGCGGTCTTTTCACAAGGTCCTCCGCCCTGTTCTCATAGGCCTCCTCGTAATAGGCTTTCAGGTGCTTTTCCAGATCATCCTCTTTCTCATCAACCAGATCCTCGCCTTCGGAGATCTCAAGCTTCACGTCATACTTCTGAGCCATCTCGGCGCATTCCTCGTAATCCAGCTTCTGATTGGGGTTCAGGATGGTACCGCTCTTAAACGACTCCTGGATGATCTTGTTAATCGGAACGTTGATCGTCTCAGCAAGTTCACGCAATGTCATCGAAAGGGCGTTTATGTAAACCACATTCTCTTCCGTTTCCTCTCCGGTTTCTTCTTTTTTCTTTTCTTTCTTTTCCGCTACTTCGTCTTCTTCAACGGGTCCCTCTGTGGCCTTCTCTTTCGGCTTCTTTTTAGGAGACGCCTCTTCCTTCTCCTCCTTGAGTTTCTGTTCCTTCTTCTCAGTTTTGGGCATCTTGGTCTTTTTCGTCTTTGTGGACTCTTTTTCAGAATCCTCCCCTTCGCTTAACAGATCCATCACTAATTTCTCATCATCCTCGCTCAAAACACTCATATGATTTTTAACGGTTATGCCGAGCTCCTTAAGTTCGTTGACAAGCTCCTTACTTGGCATTCCAAGTCTTTTGGCCAGTTGGTATATCCTAATCTTAGACAATACCATTCACCTCCTGTTTCTTCGGTATGTCATATTTTTCATGCCATTATACCATAGGGTTTAATCATAATGAACACCTGACGTCATCCTGAAATAGGTTTGTGAAATTTTCCGTCCAATCTTTGAGGTGATAATTATGAAAAAAAGTTTATTGGTACTAATCTCGATTATGTTATTTGCATCAATGTTTGTTTTGGCAAAACCAGTTGAAGCGGTGGATGTCGATCTCGAGCGCTACACGGGGAAATGGTATGAGATCGGGCGTTACGGCCTTTTCTTCGAACAGGGAATGGCCAATGTAACAGCGGAATACACCCTGTTGGAAAACGGCGAGATACAAGTCGTGAATCAGGGGTATTACGGGGGTCCCGGAGGACTTAAAGGCTCTGTGAAAGGGAAGGCCTGGGTTCCGGATCCGGAAGAGCCGGGTGAGTTGAAAGTCCAGTTTTTTGGTTCCTTCTCCAGTGATTACTGGGTCATTGATCTGGATGAAGAGGATTATTCATATGCGGTTGTAAGTCAGCCGGGTAAAGAATATCTTTGGATCCTTTCCAGAACCCCGCAGATGGATAATGCCCTTTATGAGGAGATTCTTTCCAGACTGAATGACTGGGGATTTGACTTAAACCGGATCGAAAAAGTAACTCAGGAATGGTGATGGAGGGCGTTTTTACGCTTATCTTCGTACATATTTGAATCAGCTTCTCTGAAGACCTCCTCGAGTTTGGAGGTCTTTTCTTCTTTAACCGAATAGCCAACGGCCATGCTGCAGCCTGTTCCCCGGTCCTCGTTATATCTTCTGATCGCATTAAGGATGCGCTCTTTGATCCGTTCTGCAGCTGCTGCATTCGTTTTCGGAAGAAGTGCCGCAAATTCGTCTCCCCCGATCCTTGACAGGATGTCCTCACTTCTCAACGTCTCTTTCAGGAAGTTTGCCGCCCGGATGATGACCTTGTCACCCTCTTTGTGGCCCTGTGTGTCATTCACGTGCTTCAAACCGTTTAAATCCGCCACGAAAAGTGTAATAGGCAGTTGCCTTGAGTGCTCCATTCTTGACATTTCCTTCTCAAAGAAACGCCTGTTGTACAAACCGGTGAGTTGATCGTGAAAAGAGAGGTATTTGATCTTTTCCTCCTCTTTCTTTTCCCCGGTCCGGTTTCGAATAATGACAATGGCCTTGTCGTTTTCTATTTGCTTGATCCTGAATTCAATGTATTGCTTTTTTTTGCTGCTACTCTTCAGCCAGAATCCAACCGCCTGCAGCTTACCTGTTTTCAGTGTTTTTTGAAGTGCCTTCAGGAACGTTTCTTTTTCATCACCGACAAGGGCATCCTGGATTCTGTTACCGGTTTCAAACGCATCCTTGAACAGTTGTGTTTCAACACCACGATTGTTTACCTCGAGGATGATCCCTTCATGATCCACCACCACGAGAGTGTCCGGCATCGAAGAAATAAGTGTCTCGAGCTGATTTGTCTTTTTCTGGAGGTCCTTCTCCGCGTCCTTTCTTTTGGTGATATCGATGAGCGAGACGATACTCTTCTCCGTGCCGGGGATCATCTTCACGTTCAGAAGTATCCGCATCTCTTTTCCCCATTTGTCAATCATCGTAAACTCGTAGTTTGAAGGGGCCTCCTTGTTTCTCTCTCTCCGCCTGAAATGAAATTGCTTCATCTTTTCAAGATCAGCGGGGGCCACAAAACTCGTCCATGACATCGAGTTCTCCAGTTCTGATTTTTCATAACCGCTCATCTTGACAAAACGTGTGTTGACCATTTCGAGTGTCGTGTCCTTTCTGATGATCCCCATACCGGTTCCGGAATTCTCGAATACCGCCTTGTATCTGTTTTTTGTCTCCTCGAGCTCATCCTCTTCGTGCTTCTGTTTGATCATGCTCGATATCATGCCGGATATGACCCTCAGGACGTTCCGCTCTTCGTGCTTGAGAAGGATGTTTTCATCCGACGAAAAGAACCCGATAAATCCGAAAAGCCTATTATCGGTGTATATGGGGATGAGGACAGAACTCTTGATGATACCGGCTGTCTTCTGACCGAAGAGGGCATGAAACTCCTCATCGGGGAGCTGCGTCACTTCGTTACTTTCACCAAGCGTCTTGATAATCTCCGGGAGTGCCTCTCTTTCTATCCTGATCCGGCCATCCAGAACCGTCTTCTCCTTTTTCCAGCTGACCGCTTTTTCCAGAAACTCTTCATCGTCGCCGTACATATACAGGGTGATCATTTCGAGAGGGATATAATGCGATATCATCTCAAAGGAGTTTTTGATCTCCTGAAAGACAGGTTCCTTTGAGGACTTAATCAGTTTCGAGGCGATCTCGTTGATCACCTTCTCCAGTTTGTATCGGTAGTTGAGCTCTCTCTGATAGTATTTTCGCTGGGAAATATTCTTGATGGTGCTCACGATGAACTCCCGGGTGTCGAGCGACATCTTCCGGCTGCTGATCTCAAAATAGCTCTTTCTGCCGGTGGCATCCTCCGTGACGGTCTCAAAATCGACCGTGTTGGTTTCCTCAAGTCTTTGGACGATCAGTTCCACAAGGCCTCTATCCTTACTCTTGAGTATTCGGCTGATATTCATCGAAAGCATCTCCGACTTTGAATAGCCGAAATTCCGGCAGGCCTGAGGATTGACATCGATGATATTGCCATCATGGTCATGAATACAGATCGCATCTCTTGAGTTTTCAAACAAAAATTCGTATTTTTCCTCGTTTTCTCTGGAGGCGGTGATATTAATGACGACACCTGAGATAACAGCGGGCTTTCCTTCGGCGCTTCTTTCCGTAACACTTCCGATATCCTTAAACCAGATCCAGCTGCTGTCTTTTCTCCTGATGCGGTATGCCACACTGTAGATCTCTTTTTTGCCGATGATAACATCTCTCATGGCTTTCATGACCCCGGGATAATCATCCTCATGCAGCAGGCCGGTGAAATCAGAATAATGGTTAAACCCTGATTGATCCACCCCCAGCATACGGGTCTTGTTGATGCCGTACGTCACCCTGCCGGTGGCGACATCCATCTCCCACCAGGCAACCTCCCCTTTTGAAAGGGCCTGAGTCAGCCTGTTCAGTTTTTCGCTTTTTCGATCTCCGGTATTTTCACGCATCAATGAATCCTTTCCGTTTGATTCTCAGTTTTTTCGTTTCTCAGCCGCTTCGATCAGTGCTGAAAAGAGCGGATGAGGTGCTCCCACCTTTGTCCCGTACTCGGGATGATACTGGATGCCGATATAAAAACCATGGCCGGTCAGCTCCACCGCCTCGACAAAATTCTCCTTCGAGCTGATCCGTAACCCGTTTCTCTCTTCCTCCGGTTCGACGAGAAAATCCTTGCATGCCTCATAATTTACTTCGTAACGATGGCGGTGTCGCTCGAACTGGATCTCAGTCGTGTTGTAGACTTTTTCGAGTTGCGTGCCTGCAAAAACGGGCGTCTTCTGTGCCCCAAGGCGCATTGTGCCGCCCAGATGAAGGACCTCCTTCTGTTCGGCCATCATGTCGATGACCGGATGGGGCGTTCCGGGATCGAACTCTGTTGAATTCGCCCCTTCAAACCCGTGTGCGTTCCTGGCGTATTCAATCACCATGAGCTGCATCCCCAGACAGATCCCGAGAAGCGGGACATTGTGTTCCCTCGCGTACTGAATCGCCTTGATCTTTCCTTCTATACCCCTTTTCCCAAAGCCTCCCGGGATAATCAACGCATCGAACTGCGAGAGAAAACTCCCGGCCTTCTCCCCGTCAAGGTCCTCGATCTCCTGGGAATCGATCACATCCGGTTTTTCCACCCCGCAGAGGAATATCGATTCGTTGATACTCTTGTAGGCATCGTCCGTTCCCAGGTACTTCCCGACAATACCGATCTTGAGCGGTTTAAAGAAATTGGGAAAGTCCCAGTGGAAATTGTCGATCAGTTCCAGGTTGAATTTATCGGCGATCAGATGATGAAACTTCATGTTAAAGAGCTTCCGGGGAAGCTCATAGATGTTTTTAATATCCGGCAGATTGACAACCATACGCGGTTCGACACCGGCAAAAAGCGCTATCTTCCGCCGTTGAGTTGATTCGATGGGGTACTCGCTCCTTGCCGCGATGATGTCCGGCTGGATCCCGATTCGTCTCAAGAGCTGAACGGACTGCTGAGTCGGCTTGGTTTTGAACTCGTTGGTTGTACGAAGATAGGGCACGAAAGTCGCATGGATGAACATGAACTTCTCCCGCCCCTTCTCCAGATAAAGTTCCCGGATGGCCTCGAGGAATATCTCTCCCTCGATGTCCCCGACGGTACCCCCGATTTCAATGATCAGAATATCCGATTGGATTGCATTCAACCGCTGCTTAATCTCAGCGGTGACATGGGGAACCATCTGAACCGTCGAACCGAGATAACTCCCCGCCCGTTCTTTTCCGATGACGGCTGAATAGATCTGTCCCGCTGTGATGTTGTTCTCCCGGCGGACGTTGATCCCCATAAACCGTTCATAGTGGCCGAGATCAAGATCGGCCTCATAACCGTCCTCCGTCACATAGACCTCTCCGTGCTGATTCGGGTTCATCGTCCCCGCATCAACGTTGAGATATGGATCCATCTTGACACTCCGGATATCCATACCCGATTCCTTCAAAAGCCGCCCGGCGGATGCCGCAAGAACCCCTTTTCCGATTCCGCTGATAACACCGCCGGTGACCACAATATATTTATCCGGCATTATTGGCCTCCTGTTTTTTAATCGATTCTGTCATTTTGCTCGTCTGAGCTCATACCGGGATTATATCATATCCACCAGACAGGGGGGGCACGCTCTTTCGGGCGTATGCCCCTTCATTGCATTCACGCAAAAATTAAGTGATTTTTTCCAGTGTCTTTATGATCGTCTGATCCCGTATGTCCATGCCGAGTTCTATGTCCGGTTTATTGGAACCGTGGAAATCCGAACCGGCTGTTCTTAGCAAGTTGTATTTTTCTGACAAGTGTTGGTAATGCGTCACCATCTCCGGTGTGTGTTTGGAATAATAGACTTCTATTCCGTCGAGGCCGTATGACACCAGTTTTTTGACGAGTGCTTCCAGCTCTTCCCCTTCGAGCTTTG
>CAZVWW010000051.1:0-15136 GCA_964631265.1 uncultured Thermotogaceae bacterium | reverse complement strand
GGCCCTCTGATTCCTCGATCTCCTGATAAAGAGCACTAATCTGATCGAGGGCCTTTCTTAATGCCATTTCAGGAATATACTCATCGTCGATATAAATGGATGAGACAATTAAGCGGAACCCTCCCTCGCGGATATCATCCAGAAAATGTTCCACAATCACATTTCGATGCCCACTTGAGCGCCTTCTTTCAACAAACAACATGAGGTCGAAATGAATGTCCACATAAAATTTCTCCATAATCTTTTCCCCTTCCCCGTAACCAATTTTCTACATTATACACTAATATTTATCTCAGAAAGGATTTGATGATATAATAAAATGATGAAAGAAGCGGAAATGGAGTGAGTGTAGTGAGAGTTTTTGGAAGAAATGTACTGAAAGAACTATTGAGTAGCGATCATAAAAATATAATTAAAAACGTTTTTATATCTAAAACAGCAAAAGGCTCTATCAATGAGATAAAGACCTCGCTCGAGCAGGAGGGAATCCGATACTCAACGGTTCCCGCCAAGACGCTGGATAGTCTTTCTGAACCCGGTGTCAGGCATCAGGGGATCGTTGTTGAGACAAAGGATTTTCCTTATATGGATGAGGATATTGTGATCGAGAATTTTCAAAACAAGGAGAAGGGATTTTTGTTGATACTCGATCAGGTCAACGACCCTCAAAATCTGGGTTCGATTATCCGGACAGCGTATGGTGCGGGTGTGGATGCGATTGTCCTCTCAAAGGACAATACGGTCACTGTCAATCCCACAGTTATAAAGGTTTCAACAGGGCTTGCCTATAAAATCAACGTTGCTCCGGCAACTAATCTCAACCGCTTTATTCACAAGGCTAAAGATGCCGGTTTCTGGGTATATGGAGCCGATATGGATGGCGGGGATTATCATCAGATTAAGTGGGATCCAAAAACAGCTCTTGTTTTTGGAAATGAGGCAAAAGGAATCAGAAGGCTGGTCAGTGAAAACTGCGATCAGCTCGTCAGTATTCCCATGAAGAGAGAGATGGATTCGTTGAATCTCTCCGTTTCAGCCGGAATCATCACCTTTGATATTGCCGGAAGGAGAAAGGGATAAGACTTGTCTATCAGAATGCTCCCGCAGGAAGTTTATATGAAGATTGCAGCCGGCGAGGTTGTCACCTCTCCGTCTTCTGTGGTGAAGGAATTGTTGGAGAATTCAATAGACGCCGGAGCCGATCAGATAACCGTTGAGGTAAAAGGGGGCGGAACTGAGGAGATATCAATCAAGGATAACGGGGCAGGTATTCCGGCTGACGAGATCGAGTATTCTATTGCACCGCATGCAACGAGCAAGATAGAAAAATGGGACGATATCCTGAATCTCAGCAGTTATGGGTTTAGAGGAGAAGCATTGGCCTCTATTGCCTCTGTTTCGGAGTTGTATCTATCCTCCAAGCCCGAAAAGCAGGATATTGGTGAGAAAATATTCGCAAGAGCGGGGCAGGTTGAAGAGAGAGAACCGGTTGTAATGAAAAGGGGAACTCAGATCAAAGTCAGAAATCTGTTCTACAATGTCCCGGCCAGGCGGAAATTTCTACGGGCGAAATCGACGGAATCACGATATGTGCTTGAAACAGTTGAAAAATTCATTCTGTCCAATCCAGAGATTGCCTTCACTTTTCTCCGCGATTCAAAAGAAGTCTACCGTATTCGAACCGATGATATATTCAGGAGAATCCAACGGGTTTATAAGAATATCGATGCCGATCAGCTGGTCAGGATGGAACACAGGCAAGGGGATTTTGGAATATATGGGGCTGTCAGCACCCCGGAATTGAACAGACCCAATAGAACCGGGATCGTGAGTTTCGTCAACGGCCGGTACGTGAAAGATCCCGTTGTTTACGCGGTCATCAAAGAGTTTTTCACCCCGATTATGCCAAGAGGACGTTTTCCTGTGGCTGTTATATTTCTCGATATACCCAGGAACAGAGTCGATATCAACGTTCATCCTCAGAAGCTCGAAATAAAATATTCTGATTCCGGGGCGGTATACCGGCTGATCAAAAATGGTTTGAAATCGGCCTATTCTAATCTTTCTCTTAATCTGGGAACCCGTTCTTCAGGACAGACGGAACCTACAGGTAAAGTGTCAGAAGACAATGTGTTGACCCGTCCCGTTTCACAGAAAAAAACTTCTGAAAACACTGTCAGAGAAGATTATAAAACAGCTCATACCCCGCTTGACTATAAAAAGGCTAATCAAATGATGCGGGATATTCATGAAGATTTCTCAAAAATCAGTGAAAAGCAGGAAAAACAGGAAAAACAGTTTCCTCAGGAGACTTCCAATGATCACAGACCGAAGAATGAAAAATCAGAAAAACTATTTTCGGATATCAAAATCATTGGTATTGCAAACAGAAGGTATATAATAGTTGAAACAGAGAACAAACTTGAACTGATTGATTTTCATGCTGCGCATGAGAGGGTTCTCTTTGAAAAACTTAAGAGAAAAGAAAAAAAACTCATATCTCAGAAATTTCTTGACAACATATCCATCGATTCAGATGAAACCGGACTGGCAATTCTTCGGGAAAAAAAAGAACGGTTCACAAATCTGGGTTTTGACTATATCATTAGAGAAGGAAAAGTATTGATTTCGGGCGTCCCGAATATCATCAACCTCAGGGATGTCGAAACGGTCTTTAAGGAAATACTCGATGAGCTACGATTGATCGAATTTGAACCTGAGAGCAAGGTATTTGACAGCATCTATGCCACCATTGCGTGTCATAATGCCTATCGAACCGGAGATTTTGTAACCTCTGAAGAGGCGATAGCATTAATCAAAGAAATGCGGCAGTACGAAGTGTTTTCATGTCCGCATGGCAGACCGGTTCGATACAGCCTCACGTTTTCAGAACTGGATGCTTTTTTCAACAGAAAATAATTAGAGAAGAAAGGTGAGTTTATGAAAAGGGTAAGATTAGGGAGAATGCTGATGGACAAAAAGAATAACACACCGGTGGTTGAACTTCATGTTGAGGGAACCGCCAAGACAATCTATATATGGATTGGCGCCTGTGAAGCATGGGCCCTTGCCATGTCTATGGAGGAACTGTCTCTCGAGAGACCAATGACGCATGATCTCATCATCTCAATCATCGACTCTTTAAACGCTATGCCGGATCATGTGGTGATACATTCCATTAAAAACGGAACATTCCTGGCAAACCTCGTTGTAAAACAAAACCCGGAAAGTGCAAACGAAATGAATCGATCAAGTACTCAGCATTTTATTGAGATAGACTCCAGACCTTCGGACTGCCTTGTTCTGGCCAGTAAATTGAAACTGCCGATTTTTGTCACGAGTGAAGTGATACTGGAGGCGGGCATTACTGAAACGGATGTTGAAACCGGCGAAAAAGGAACAGACGATAAAGAAAAGAAAGAATTTAGATCTTTTGTAGACAATTTTGACATAAACGAACTCAGAAGATATATGGACAGCGATAATCAGGATTTCAGAGGTGGCGGACCCGAGGAATAAGATGAATAAGATCAAGGATCTGACCGGTAATTTCTTTAACTTGCTGAAATACGACCAAAAAGACTGGAAAAGCGAATGGTATGAGCAGGTTTATAAACGTTCACCAACGATTTATGACAATTATTTTTTTTCAGAGGATTTGTGTATAGAAGACGCTTCGGCGTTTATGACATACTTAAGAAGGCCGGATTTTGATAAACTCTACAGAAGCTGGCAAAAAGAAAAAGAGGCGATACTCAAAGAATATTTTAGAACCGTTGGTAGTATCTATAAGAGTGGTATAAAGAGATTCGGAGTATTCTTTATGGTAGGATTTAAGAAGAAGACATTTAATCTGACAAGGACGTCTAAGGGGAAGGCGCTTCTTGTTGATATCTGGGGAATCAGGGGGGAAACCTATGAAAAAGAACGTGGAAAGATTTTGCAGATGGATGAGATTACAGCACTATTCAAAAACGACAATCAACGAGTATCAGAGGGAGATCAAACGTTTTGAGACCTTTCTGCAGACAGAAGAGCTCGAATACAACGAATTACAGATGGTTGATATTGAGGATTTTATCTATTCACTTGACGTATCAGAACGAACAAAGAACCGTGCCCTTTCAGCTATCAAATCCTTTTACCGTTATCTTCAGTCAAGAGGAATGATAGCAGAAAACCCCGCCGAGAAAGTCCGTTCAATCAGAACCAGGAAAAAGAATCCGGTTTATCTGACGGAAAATGAATACAAATTACTGATACAGGCCGTTAATGAACAATCACGAGGTTTCACAGGTCTAAGAGACAGGGTAATCATTGTCCTCTTGTTAACCACGGGAATGCGTGTCAGTGAGATTGTCAGCATGACATTCGAGAACATCAGTCTGGATTCCGGAAATCTCTATACACTTGAGATTATCCGAAAAGGACAGGAAATGGATTATGTTTATCTCAGCAGAAAGATATCTCAGCTATTTGAGGAATACCTGAAGAAGAGAAAGGCCATCAACACCGGCAGCAACAGCGTCTTTTTGACCTATCGTTTAAAAGAACTTGACCGGAGTGCCGTTTACAGACTGGTTAAAAAATACTTTGAAATGACGGGGATTGACAAGAAAAAGATGGGGCCTCATGTTTTGCGCCATACATTTGCCACCACACTGATGCGCAAGGACGTCTCACTCTATAAGATCAAAGAACTGATGAACCACAAGAACATCTCAACCACAGAGCGATATCTCCACGTCGATGAGGAAGACCTGAGAGATGTTGTTGAAAAAATTGATATTTAGGAATGATTGAACATGGAACGATTTTCCCACAATAAACTGGAATTCGAAAAAGTCTTGAAGATGGTACAGGAATACGCCTTTTCCAATTTTGGAAAAAGCGGTATTATGGATCTTAAACCCTCTGAGAATCCGGGGGAAGAATTGAAAAAGACCAGAGAAATGGTCCATCTGCTCATACAGGAGGGCGATCCGCCTGTTGGCGGTATCTTTGATATAAGACCTCAGATAGAGAAGGCGATAAGCGGTGATGTGCTTGAACCGCTCGAATTACTCAAAGTGAGAAACACACTTGAAGGGATTAAAAACCTGAAAGACTGGTACGCCTCTGTTGAGGAAAACTATGCCTATATCGAGTCGATTATCAGGGGCATCAGCCCTTTTGAAAGCCTGATAAAAAAGATCGATAAGACCATCAATGACGACGGCTTGATCAAAGACAACGCCACTTCAAAACTCAAAACAATCAGAAATGAAAAGAAGACCGTTGAAAGAAGGATTAAAAAGGCCATCGAGAAATACAACTCCGGTAACTTTTCGAACAATCTGCAACAGCAGGGTCATCTGATAAGAGACGGGAGATATGTTCTGCCGATAAAGAGTGAGAGTAAATCACGAATAAACGGTATCATTCACTCCTCTTCATCCAGCGGAGCCACGTATTATATGGAACCGGCTGCACTGGTGGAATTGAATGACCGAAATAAAGAGATGGAAAGCAGGGAAAAAGAGGAAATCAACCGGATACTCAGGGAACTCAGCATGTTTATCATTGACAAGAGAGCCGGCTTTCAATACAACAATCAACAACTGGTGGCATTTGATATGTTGTGGGCCAAGGCGAAGTTCGCGAAATCAAAAAAAGCGGTTGTTCCCGGCCTGAACAAAGGAACGGATTTCACCCTGTTGAATATCCGACATCCTTTGATAAAAGAGGGATGCGTCCCAATCACCGTGTCAATCGAAAGACAGAAACACGGCATCGTGATAACAGGGCCGAACACCGGAGGAAAGACCGTGACCCTGAAAACAATCGGGCTTGCCCATCTGATGGGATTATGCGGCATCCCCATTCTGGCAGACCGCGGAAGCCGGATCGGGCATGTTAATTCAGTCCTTGCTGATATCGGGGACGAACAATCCATTGAGCAGAGTTTGAGCACCTTCTCCGGCCATCTTAAAAAGATCACTGAGATCGTTAAAACCGCCGATGAGCATTCACTGGTTCTGCTCGACGAGCTTGGAGCTGGAACCGATCCGGTTGAGGGGGCGGCTCTGGCGCTCGGTTTGCTTGACGTTCTTTTGGATAAGGGATGCAAACTTATCGTAACCTCGCATCTGACCCCGATCAAACTCTATTGCTATGGCAATGAAAGACTAATGAACGCATCTGTCAGTTTTGACATTGAGACCCTCTCCCCGACATACAAACTGAGAGTCGGTATTGCGGGTAGTTCAAATGCCTTTGAGATCGCCAAACGCCTCGGTGTCCCGGAAGAGGTTTTAAACAGCGCCGATAAGTTTAAGAACGAGGAATACGCCAATGTAGATGAGATTCTGAATACATTACACAGTGAAAAAGAGATGCTGGAACAGGAAAAAGCCCAGGCACAGCAACTGAGAAAAAGCCTGGAGGAAAAGGAATCGACCTTAAAAAACAAACTGGAAAAAGTCAGAGATAAAAAAATCGAAGGATTTATGGATGATATCGATGAGATCGAGGCATACATCAACCGGATCAAGAAAGAAGCCGAAACGACTGTCAGTAAACTGCGGAAGGATTCAAGTCAATCTTTCAATGAGATAAGAGATATGAATAAGCAGATAGATGAGATAAAATCAAACAAGATGAACACGCTGAAGGAAAAACTTGAAAACACCCGGACAAAAGAACAAAAAATCAGCATAGACACCCTTTCAAAGGGGGACTGGTTGAAGATAAGGGGAACTGAAATCCCCTTGAAGATCGTCGATAAAAGAGAAGGGAAATACATCGTTGAAAAAGGGGGCATCAAGATCGAAGTCAAACCCAAAGATGCCCTGAGAGCTGAAAAAGAAGAGAAAAAGACAGTAAGAGAAGATGAAAAAATCTATCAATATTATGATTACAACAGAAAACCGGCCTACAATTCAACAAGACTTGATTTACGGGGAAACACTGTGGAAGAAGCTCTGGAAAAGATAGAGGGGTTTATTCATTCGATGATTATCAACAACGAGAAAACCGGGTATCTCATCCACGGAAAGGGAACGGGACGCCTGGCGGAAGGTATTTGGGAAAGACTCAATCAGGACAGCAGAATCGCTAATTTTAGAATAGGGAAACCGAAAGAGGGGGGGACAGGTGCCACTGTCATCACATTAAATTAAAACAATACTGTGGGGGTATTTTTATGTGTGAAATTATGATATCTGGGGGTAAGAAATTATCAGGTCAAGTCAACATCAGTGGAGCGAAGAATGCCGTTTTACCGATTTTGGCAGCCAGCTTGTTGACAAACGATGAAGTCATCATTAAAAATGTGCCGGATCTTGAAGATGTTAGAACGATGATAGAGATATTGCATTCTTTGAGCATTGACTGCGAATTTGAAGGAAGTGTTATCCGAATTCAGGCTCATGAAAAAGCCGGTAACTCGGTTCCCTATCATCTGATCAGGAAGATGAGGGCCTCTTTTAATATTTTGGGTCCTTTATCCGTCATAAATAGCGAAGCCAGGGTTCCTTTACCGGGGGGATGCTCTATCGGACCCAGACCGGTTGACTTGCATATGATGGGATTGAAAAAGCTTGGATTTGACAACTGGGTGGAACATGGTGTAGTATTTTCAAAGCGTAGAGAGGACTTTGACGATATAAACGATGAAATCATTATCGATTTACCTTTTCCCTCCGTTGGGGCCACAGAACAGATCATATCCACAGCAGCCAGGCTTGAGGGCAAGCGGACCGTATTGAACAATGCAGCAAAAGAGCCGGAAATAGGACAGTTGATTGATTTTCTAAACGGTATGGGAGCCCGTATCCGGGGAAAGGGAAATGCAACGATAGAGATTACAGGTGTCAAAGAATTACACGGCATCGAATTCAGTGTGATTCCGGACAGAATGGAAGCAGGGACTTATTTAATTGCCGGACTCATTACAAACAGCAGCATTGAAATTGATGGCTTGATTGAAGAACACAATCAATCCTTAATAGATAAACTCAAAGCAATGAACGCACCTTTTAAAGTGAAGAACCATGTTGCCTATACAGAAAGTTCGAACAGAAAAATGAAGGGAACATTTATCAGAGCGGATGTCTACCCGGAGTTTCCAACGGATATGCAGCCACAGTTGACATCACTTTTATCCATTGCAAAAGGGTATTCAGTTATTCAAGATACCGTATTTCCGGAGAGAAATTCCCATGCAGAAGAGCTCCGACGGCATGGCGCGGATATCATGGTCAAAAATCAAACGATTGTTATAAAAGGCGTGGAGAGACTGGAAGGAGCGCCTGTGTATGCGACGGATTTAAGATGCTCGGCCGCACTTGTTCTGTCAGGGCTTGCTGCAAAAGGGGAAACACTCGTACAAAGAGTTGATCACATCTTCAGAGGCTATGACAGAATTGGAGATAAGCTAAAAAGGCTCGGGGCTGATATTGAAATAAAGAATTGATTTAGAATATATGGAGGTTATTATATGGCAAAGTTTAAAGCGCTTGAAGATTTTGCAGCAGAGGGTAAAGATTCTGACGATATACCGAATTCTCTGCCGATTATTCCCATGCGAACAAATATGCTGGTTTATCCGGGAGCGGTTATACCGTTTTATATTGCCCGTGAAAAATCTCTCAACGCCCTTGAGGAATCCATTGAGAAAAAGAACAGATTCCTTTTCCTAACAGCACAAAAAGAGTTCGAGATAGAAGAACCCGAGATAGAAGACCTTAACGAATACGGGGTGGTTGCCAGGATCATGCAACTGATGAAATTACCTGATAGCACCTTCAAAGTCCTCGTTGAGGGAGTCAAGCGAGCCAGGATGCAAGAACCGCAACAGACCGGCGAAGACGGGTTTTTCTTCTCTGAGATTGAGATCCAGTCGGTGAGATTCCGAAAAACAAAATCACTGGAAGTCCTGATGCGAAAGACAAAACAGGAGGCAAAGAAATACTTTCAGTACTCCAAACGATTACCCCAGGAAGCGTTGCAATCATTGGACAGCACATCGGATCCGGACAAACTGGCGGATATCGTCGCATCTGTCCTACCGGTTGAAATTGATGAAAAACAGAAGTTGCTGGAGTATGTTCATCCCAAGAAAAGACTTGAATATCTCCTTAAAATCCTGACGAGAGAAAACGAACTGCTGAAAATTGAAGAGGAGCTTGAAAAGAAAGTTCGGGGAAAACTGGAAAAAAACCAGAAAGAATACTATCTTCGAGAAAAGATGAAAACCATCAAGGAAGAGTTGGAAGGAAGCGGTGACCCCGAGATAGTCGAGCTCAAGGAAAAGATTGAAGAGGCCGAACTTCCCGAAGAAGTTGAAAAAAAGGCCATTCATCAGCTTGAACGTCTCGAGAAATCCCCCACGTTTTCAGCCGAATCGACCGTTATCAGAACTTATATCGACTGGCTTCTGGAACTGCCGTGGAAAAAAGAGACCGAGGATATCATTGATATTAAGAAAGCAAGGAACATCCTGGATACCGATCATTACGGTCTTGATGACGTTAAAAAACGAATCCTCGAATACCTGGCTGCAAGATCTTTTTCAAAGGGACTCAAAGCGCCAATCCTTTGTCTGGTAGGACCTCCCGGTGTGGGTAAGACGTCACTGGGTAAATCACTCGCAAGATCAATGAACCGGAAATTTGTCAGGATGTCGCTTGGCGGAATGAGAGATGAGGCAGAAATCAGGGGACACAGAAGGACCTATGTTGGTGCCCTGCCCGGAAGGATTATCCAGTTGATAAGAGAAGCCGGGGTCAGAAATCCGCTGATCCTGCTCGACGAGATAGACAAACTTGGACAGAGTTTCCAGGGAGACCCGGCTTCCGCTTTACTGGAAGTTCTTGACCCGGAGCAGAACAGTAACTTCAAGGACAATTATCTTGAGGTTGAGTTCGATCTGTCAAAAGTCGTCTTTGTAACGACGGCCAATGTCCTGCACACCATCCCCCCGGCGTTGAGAGACAGGATGGAGGTCATTCATATCCCCGGTTACACAAAGGTCGAGAAGATTGAGATAGCCTCTAATTATCTCCTTCCCGATATCCTCCAAGAACACAATATGTCCAAGACCGTAACGGTGACAAAATATGCCCTTAGAGAGATCATCGATAAATATACAAGGGAGGCGGGCGTCAGAAACCTTCAACGGGAACTGGCAGCCATTATCCGGAAATCCGCCTTGAAACTGCTTGAAAACGACCTGAAAGAAACCAAGATAAGAAAATCCGATGTCAAGGAACTGCTTGGTCCAAGAAAATATGCAGAAGATGAAAAGCTCAGCGAACCAACGGTGGGGATTACAACCGGTCTGGCCTGGACGGCTGTGGGTGGCACTGTCCTGCAGGTTGAAGCGCTCTTCCAGCCGGGGAAAGGGAAACTGCATTTAACCGGGCAACTGGGTGATGTCATGAAGGAATCCGCTCAGATCGCCCTATCGCTTGCGAGAGCCAAAGCCGAAGAGAAAGAGGCAGACAAAGATGAATCACACCATGAAAAGAAATCAGAGACGGATTTCTTTGAAAAACACGACATCCATCTCCATGTTCCTGAAGGGGCGGTACCAAAAGATGGACCCTCGGCCGGTGTCACCATTATTACATCGCTGGTCTCATGCCTGAGAAATCAGAAGGTCCGCAATGATGTGGCAATGACCGGTGAAATAAGCCTGAGAGGCAAAGTCTTCCCCATAGGGGGTGTCAGGGAGAAGGTATTGGCTGCATACAGAGTGGGCATTTTCGAGATCATACTACCGGAAGATAACGCAAAAGACCTGCACAAGATTCCTAAAGAGGTGAAAGACAAGATGACGTTTCACTTTGTTGAGACTGTGGATGATGTATTAAAAATTGCACTTGAAAAAAAACAGGATGCCTAAATGTATAGAATCAAAACGGTTGAACTGAAAAAAACGGCTTATAAACCGAAGCAGATCATTGATGACGAGACAAAGAAGATCGCCTTTGTGGGAAGATCGAATGTCGGAAAATCATCACTGTTAAATCTTATCTTTAATCAGAAGATTGCTAAAATAAGCTCAACTCCGGGCAAGACACGTTCGATCAATTATTACGAGGTCAACAAGAAAGATTATTTTATCGATCTGCCGGGATACGGTTATGCCAGACGCTCCAAGAGCGAACAGGAGAACTGGGATGAGCTGATGTCAGAGTTCTTTATTCGCAATACAGATATGGATATGCTTTTTGTTTTGATGGATTCGAGACACCCGTTTACCAAGACAGATGAAGTTTTCTTTGACTGGATACTGCCGCTTCAGATACCAATAGCCGTTGTTTTGACCAAGAGTGATAAAGTCAATAAAACAGCTATAAAACCCCGGATCAATGAAACCCGAAAACTCCTTGAAAATTACGGGGATTTTGAGATTTTTCCAATCTCAGTTCTCAAAAGGTCGGGAACCGAAAATCTGTTGAGTTTCATAGGGGAAGTGTTTTCTTGAAGAGATTTAAGTTTCGCCTCGAAAGATTGCTACAAATTTTCTACAAAAGAAGGGATCAGCAGAAGATTCAACTCTCTAAAGTACAGAGAGAGCTGAATAAAAAGGAGCTGGAAATAGAGGAGTTCCGTGTCTTTCTCAACGGAAAAGAGCAGAGATATTCAGTACTCATGAAAAGTGGCGACATATTGCCAATGGATTGTGTTGCCTGGGAGAATTATATTGATTTCCAATACATATCGCTTGAAAAACATATCCAGGAGAGAAAAAAGATTCAGATCAGATTGGAAAACGCCAAAAGACAGTATATCGCTATAGATAAAGAAGTGAAGACGCTCGAAAAGCTCAAAGATAAGAAGAAATTCAGATTTAACACAGAACTGTCAAGAGAGGAACAAAAGGAAATGGATGAGATTGCCATCCAAAGGATCGTAAAGGCTGAGAAAACAAATGAAGGAGTATGATCGAATTGAGTGATGAAAACTACAGCAGTAATCAGTGGGAACAGCTCTTTTTTGTTGACCATCCGCTAATCCTGCATAAACTGACAATAATGCGCGACCAGGAAACCGGACCCAAGGAGTTCCGCGAGCTCCTCAGAGAGCTGACATTATTGCTGGCCTATGAGGCGACAGCTAATCTTGAGACAAAACGGGTTGCTGTCAACACACCCATTGGTCCCACTGAAGGGGCCGTTATTAACGATAAAGATGTGGTCCTCGTACCAATATTAAGAGCTGGTCTCGGAATGTTCGATGCAGTATTGACCTTGTTGCCCAACGCTTCGGTTGGATACATCGGTCTTTATCGTGACCCGGACTCTCATAAACCAGTCGATTACTATGCCAAGATGCCCGACTTAAACGGGAAAGACATATTCCTGCTGGATCCGATGCTGGCGACCGGATATTCAGCCAAACGCAGCATCGATATCCTGAAAGAGCAGGGGGCTGATATTTCAAAACTGTATTTCCTCTCATTGCTTGCAGCTCCTGAAGGGGTGGAAGTTCTTCTACAGGCGCATCCGGAAATTAAGATCTACACAGCCGCCGTGGATGAAAGACTGAACGACAAAGATTATATTGTACCCGGCCTCGGCGATGCGGGAGATAGACTGTACAAGACGAAATAGTTTTCAGAACTCTTTGCCCCATAAAAACAGGACAAGACCAACAATACTCACAGTGTAGGTTGCGTTAAAGATTTCGCCCGGTGAATCGAGATAGGCCAGATTATTTTCGATGAATTGACATGAGGAAAAGAGCATCATTATCCCCAATATAAGCAAGATGATCATTAAGCTTTTTTTCATAAGTTGCCTCCATATAGAAGTCCTGTGCTTTGGAATTATAACACGGATTTTTCCGACTTAATAAGGAAACCGAAAAATAAAGGGAGTGAATGAAATTGAAAAACAAGATTAATTGGGGAATTCTGGGAACGGCTAATATCGCAAGAAAGGCTCTGATTCCCGGTATTATCGGTTCGGAAAACAGCACCCTTTATGCCATCGCCGGCAGAAAAAAGGAGAAAGTAGAGGAATTTGCAAAACTCTTCAAACCGGAAAAGACTTATGATTCATACGACGAGATCCTTGCAGATGACAAGATTGATGCCCTCTACATCCCTCTGCCGAATGCTCTGCATAAAGAGTGGGTGATTAAGGCACTTAATAAGAAAAAGAATGTGCTCTGTGAGAAACCGATAGGCCTCAACGAGACGGAAGTAACAGATATGTTTGAAGTGGCAGAAAAGAATGATGTGTTTTTGATGGAGGCCTTTGCCTATATTCACAATCCTTTGATCAAGCGGATGAAAAAGATCGTGGACGATGGTGATCTCGGGGCCGTTAAATCAATGAATTCAACCTTTTCTTTTGATCTTACAAAGAGGCCCAACGATATCAGATGGTCCAGCAATCTTGGCGGAGGGGCCATGTACGATCTCGGATGTTATACCCTGCACTTATCGAGACACATCATGGACAAGACCCCGGATTCAGTAAAGGCCTGCAGCAGTAAGACCCCTAATGGTGTTGATGAATCAACGACGGCCATCCTCAACTTTTCTGATAAGACCTTTAGCCAATTTCATGTGTCATTTATCCAGGCGTTTAGTATGGTCTTTGAGATAAACGGTACAAGAGGAAAGCTACGGGCACCGTTTACCTTCAATGAAAGCGGAGATTTGGATTACTTCCTCTCGGAAGGCGGGGAATGGGAAAGATACACCGTCAGCAGCCCCGATAATTATATGTTGGAAGCCACACATTTTTCAGATGTCGTTTTGGGAAATGAAAAACCGGTCATCAGCAAAGAGGACTCATTCGACAACGCAAGAATGATCCGGCTGATCCTTGAGAACAGCGGCGTTCAATAAAAAGAAACCGGTATCACCTATGGATTACAGTTTAAAGCCCAATTATCATTTTTTCCCCATAACGGGTTGGATGAATGATCCAAATGGTTTACTTTTTTGGAAGGGATACTATCACCTTTTTTATCAGTACAACCCTTCTTCACCTAAATGGGGACCAATGCACTGGGGCCACGCTGTCAGCAGAGACCTCCTTCATTGGAGGCATCTGCCAGTCGCGCTTTATCCACCGCCTACGCAGAACAGAGATGATGAAAGCGGTATCTTTTCCGGGTCCGCTGTTAACCACGATGGAAAGATGTATCTTTTCTTTACCTGCCATAAAGATCCAATATTATTTCCCGAAAAGCAGCGGGAAACGCAGTGTCTTGCATTCTCAAAAAACGGTGTGGATTTTGAGAAATATGCTTATAATCCGGTTATACCTCTTCCGCCGGACCATAAGACACACGATTTTCGCGACCCGAAGATATGGAAGACGGAGAAGGGAGATTACAGAGCCGTAATCGGTTCAGGCGTATCCGGAAGAGGGAAAATTCTGCTCTTTTCTTCAAAAGATATCTATGAATGGCAATACGAAGGTGTTCTACTCGAATTAGATCCGGAGGAATACGGTCCCGCTCTCGAATGCCCTGACTTTTTTTGCTTGAATAACAAATGGGTTCTGTTTTTCTCCGCAGGCTATACTGAAAAGGGCCGGAGGCAGAATTATTACGCAGCCGGGGATTACGATGGCAAAAGATTGAAGCCGGATCATATTTCAAAGCTTGACCTTGCCCGTGATGTCTACGCTGCCCAATCCTTTGAAGATGCCAACAAGAGACGGATCTACTTTGGCTGGATGCATAATCCCGAGAGAACGGATTATTCAAAATATGAAGGATGGGCCGGTGTTCAAACCATTCCCCGCGAATTAACCCTGGAAAACGGAGAATTGAAACAGAGACCGGTTAAGGAGATTGAAGCCCTCTATGAAGACAGCGAAGAGGTCAATATCAACAACGGCAATGAAATTGATATCAAATCCTTCGACAACTCTCTCTTTTTACAAATGAAGATTGATCAAAAAGAAAAAACAGTCGTCCTCTTCCGGGGAAAAGAAAGCCGTCTGGAGTTCCACATGGTCGGGAATGTTATCACCACTGTTGAAAAGAGAGTGGATGAGGAAGTTCAGACTAAAGAATACCCTTTAAAAGAGACAGTTCATTCAATCAGTCTATATTTGGATAAAACGCTGTTCGAGTTGTTCATTAATGATGGCAATGCCGTTCTATCACAACGGATCTTTCC
>CAZVWW010000050.1:0-15161 GCA_964631265.1 uncultured Thermotogaceae bacterium | reverse complement strand
CTCCCCAGGGTGTTTTCCGAGCCCCTATATAAATCTTGCCCGTTTCACCCAGCTGCTATTGGTTTCAAGTGTTTTTTTCACTCTATCGATCGCTTCTTCAGGGGTCCCGGCCCGAAAGGCAATGTAGTGGGCGGCACCCGAGCCGGTCATCCCGCGGATTAAGATACTATCGGAGCGAAGATTGCGGAACGTTTCGGAGAATCTTCTGTATTCCTTCAGATCGAGTTCTTCAGCCGCCTTTTCGAAATCGTTGAAAGTCAGGGCACACTCCCCGTCGCTCAGCATCCCGTAGATACGCTTGATGTCATCCTCAGGCGACCAGGAATCGACTTCATCATCCCAGTCGTTCAGCACTTCATCGTTCAACGGCTCCCGGTATTCGTACCCTTCGAAATCATCCACCTTTTCCGTGTCCTCGATTGTTTCCCATTCTTCAAATCGCAACGCATCAACAACGGAATACATCTTTGGAGTGGGAAATTTAATATCGGGCAGGGCGACGAGGACAGGAATATCCACCAGACGCTCCAGGGTTTCGATACGGTCCCCTTTCTCCCTGCCGATAGCAGTTCCGCCATAGAGAAAGAAAGGAACATCGCTGCCAACGGCCGATGCGATCTTTAACTGATCGCCGAACGGGATGGAATAGCGCCTGGAAAGAAAGATCAGGAACTGAGCGGCATCACTGCTGGCACCCCCAAGTCCGGATTGGTCGGGAATGCCCTTAACCAGCTTGATGTGCATCCCCCTGATCGGGTTGCCCAGATAATCCTCAACAGCCCGCAGGGTCTTGTAAAGGGTGTTCTTATCGTTCCAGGCGAGTTCTTTTGTCAACGGGGTGGCCGGCTTCTTTTTAACTTCAAAATCGACCTGTTTCCCGGCGGTCATGGTGATGGTGATATGGTCAGAGATATCGATGCTCTGAAAGAGGGTGATGATCTCATGAAATCCATCCGGCCTTTTATCCAGGACATCCAGATAAAGGTTCAGTTTCGCATAGGCCTTTAGCTCAGTTTTTTCCAAGGAATTTTCCTCCATCAGTCAAGCCAATTGAGTTGTTGACGGGCCTCTCCTAACTTTGAAGAATTGGGATATTTTTCGATGAAGTCCTCGAAAACACTTTTTGCCTTACCGTTTTCTCCCATCTTCTCATAGCACAACCCGATATAGAAATAGGCTGTGTCCGCCTTTGAAAAATCCGGATAAGTTGTAAAGAGTTTAAAAAAGAGATTCTTCGATTGGTTGTAATCCTGGTTGTTGTAATAGTACAACGCATAATCCTGCATGGCCCACGGGGTTTTTGGTGAATTGGGGTAGTTCTCCATGAGTTCTGTAAAGTTCCTCTCCATATTGCTCTCGTTGCCCTGGCTCATAAAGTATTTGCCTTTGATATAAAGGACACCGCCGCGCGAGGAGGGGGACAATCTGTCCACATTGGTCTCTATCGCCGTGTTATAGGCGGAAAGGAGATCGCCCTTGTTCATATAGGCCTCCGCCTTTAGATAGCGAAGTTCATTCTTCAATTCGAGGTCACTTGTCCGGTTCAACTCATTGTCAAGCTGATTAATAACGGAATCGGTATTTCCCGTTTTCAGCAGGAGTTCAAATTTCTTCATGAGTGCGGTCGGGATATAGCTCCCCGTTGTGTCGTTATCAATGATCCATTCATATTCGTTCAAAGCAGCTGAGTTGTTGCCCTGCTCCCTGTAGACTTCCGCCAGATACAACGCACCGTTCAGAGCAATCTCCAGATTCTCATCACTCAGTCTTTTCAACTCACCGAACCGTTCATAGGCATTTGCATAATCCTGCTGCTCGAGTGCAACCATCCCGAGATTGAATATACACTGAAGACGTTCGGGCTGTGTTGCGTTCTCCAGCGCATTTTCATAGGCTGTTTTCGCCCTCTCGTATTCGGCATTTCTGTAGAAGAGATCCCCCTTAAACAGATAGCCTCTGTAAACGTATTCTCTGTCACCCGAGTTGATGACCCGGTCGATATAGTCAAGAGAGGCATTGCTGTCTCCCATCTCTTTGTATAGGACGGCCAGTTGATAGTTGACCTCCTGGAAGAACAGCCCCGAGGCCTGCACCTTCTTTAAAAGCGCCTCTGCTTCAGAAAAACGGTTCAAGCTCATATAAACCTTGGCCGTCTCCAGATTGAGCTCGGATGCCTTGTCCGGGAATCGGGATTTAAGGTCATTCAGAAAAGAGAGCATCTTGGCCGAATCTCCGGTTTCACGCAGGGCGTTAATGGCACTCTTGGCAATCTCGAATGTCCGGGAAGGATACTGTGAATGCCCGGTTTCAACTGCCTGGCGCCAGTTGTCAAAGGCCTCTCCAATCTGGCCGGAATTGTACGCCAGCCAGCCGAGGATGTTATAGGCCTGCATCCTGTCGCGCAGGTTGTCGGTGTTCATCAGAATATCGCGAACATAGCCCTTTGCATTGTCATAATCACCGGTTCTGTAGAGCAGTTCAACGTGCTGGGTAAAGATCTCGTTCTTATATTTCGAATCGCCGAAGTCCCTGATCAACTCTCTCGAGTACTGCAGCGCCTTCCGGTAATCCTTGAGGTTCAGCATCGAATTGATCACCTGGTAGATGCTTGCGGCGATTAGATCATCGTTCTGACCCTGGCGTTCGGCATTCTGAAAGGCGATAATCGCCGAGGGATAGTTGCCCTGCTCGTAAAGCACAAGCCCCTTATAATAGAGGGCAAGGCCTTTAAGGTCATCGCGGCTGATTCTGTCAAAGTAAGAGAGGGCCTGCATCAGATCCCCGTTTTGTTTGAGGAACATGCCACGGAGCAGGATCGCGTCCTGGTTGTACGCTTCGTAATCATCCAGTTCGTCCAAAAGACGCAGAGCCGTCTGATAGTAGCTGCCGGCCGCAGAAGTATTGGATTCCAGGAAAAGGTAGTAATAACTGTATATCCTTGAATAGAGCGCATAAGCATACTGCGGATTGGCATCGGGCAGGATATTCATCGCCTTTTCATAGTTTTCCGCCGCCTTCAGGAAATTGCCCTTGTAATGATAGGCATCTCCAAGGACGACGTAAGCCCGGCTTTCAAAATCCACATCCCCGGGTGAGTTCAGCATGATCTTCTGTATCTCCTTAATACTGGAATCGAGAAGCGATTCATCGTTCAACCGGTTGGCGTATTCTATCTGTTCCTGTATGGCCTTTAATTCCATCAGAGAAGATGAAAAAAGGCTTGTGAACATAACAATCAATAGGACGGTGGTCATTCGTATTCCTTTTTTTGAGAGCAATCTCATCACCCCGTTAAGTATAATCATTCTTTCATGAAGCTGTCAATCTCTTCTTTCGGTATTTTCTGCAAATCCCCGACGTTCTCCACGCCGTCAAGTGTGAAAGAATCCACCCGTAACCGTTTCAGATACAGGACCTTATGGCCCAGGAAAGAACACATTCGCTTGACCTGACGTTTTTTACCTTCCTTGATGATGATACGGACCCATGTGTTTTGGCCCGTTTGATCTTCAATTTTCAAAACGGCCGGAGCGGTTTTGAAATTTCTCAGCTGAATACCCTGTTTGAACTGCTCAACAACGGATTCATCCGGTCTGCCCTTGACCTTTGCCAGGTATTCCTTCTCGATCTTCATCTTCGGATGGAGTATCCGGTAGGTGAAATCACCGTCGTTTGTCAGAAGCAGCAGACCTTCGGTATCCTTGTCGAGTCTTCCAACGGGATGAACCCGTTTGTCGATGGCGTGCACCCGGGTCAGATAATCGACTATCGTGGGCGTTCCGAAAGGGTCCTCCAGTGCACAGATGTACCCCTGCGGTTTGTTGAGTTTGTAATAGACCTTCTTCTCCAGCAGGACCCTCTCACCCTTATATTCAACGCGGTCCGTTTCAGGGTCCACCTGTTTCCAGAATGCTTGACAGACCTCGCCGTTCACCGTGACCGTTCCCGCTTCAATCAATCCCGATGCCTTTCTCCTTGAGGCGATGCCGGCCTTTTGTAAAAATCTTTCCAGCTTCAAATTATCAGATCCCTTAAAATGGTTCAAGCAGGACCACAGAGAGGCCAATTTTCCTCGTCGAGACCTGAAATTCAAGCACCAGATGATCCTTGAAATCGTGGATATCACTCTTGACAAAATATCGTCCCTTGAACTCAAAGCTTCCCAGTAACTGATCAAGCGGTTCCTGCTCGTCGTAACTGTTGATGATGGGAAAGCCCAGTGAGAGCTCGAACATCCAGGGATCAAGAAAGTACTGGCCGTAAACCCCGGAACCAAACCAGTAATCGCTCTCACCCCAGGCCTCGGCGTTGGACTGGGCCGTTCCGGAATTGTATTTGTAATCGGAATAGAAGTTACCGAACTCAAACGTCGCAAACAAGCCGAACCGGTAGCCCCGGATATCCTCCTGCCTGCCGAGCAGGGGTATCATGGCATCAAAATCGAAATTCCAGTAATTAGTTGGCGAGCTCGCCCCGGTGCTGGTGGCCTCATAGTCAAACTCCGGATGATAAGTCACGTCGAGCTCGATGATATCGTTGAAATCGTTGAAGATCCCGGTATCCAGATTGAAACCGTGATGATCGGTGTTCCCCGGGGCAAAGCGATAACCGCCTCCGATCTCAAACATCATGGCATATCCCGTGATGCCCAACAGGATCATCAACGCAAAAAGCAGACTCTTTTTCATTCTTTACGCCCTTCTCTGATACTTTGTTCCATTGTTTTCAATCAACCCCTTCAGGGTTAGCATCGTCAATATATAATTCAGATCAGCCGGTGCAATCTTAGTGCTTGACACCAGTTCATCGAAATCATCTGTTCCCTCCGAAACCTGTTGAAAGACCTTCTCCTCGTCGGGGGCAAGGTCCTGAGCGGGGTCTTTGCGGCCCTTTTTCATGTCGGCGATATGTTTGAGAAACCCGCTGTACTCCTCCAGGATATCATCCGGGTTCGTAGCGGGTTTTGCCCCGTTCTTGATCAGATCGTTGGTGCCTCTCGATGTAACCGAATTGATCTGACCGGGAACGGCAAAGACATCCCGGTTCTGTTCGAGCGCCAGCCTCGCTGTAATCAGCGAACCGCTTTTCTTCGCAGCTTCAACAACTACAACGCCTTTTGAAAGGCCGGAGATGATCCGGTTCCTCCTGGGAAAATAATAACTCCTCGCCCGTTCCCAGGGTAAATATTCGCTGATGATACAGCCGTTGGACTTGACCTGTTCATAGAGCTTTCGGTGTCCGGCGGGATAAATCCGGTCCACGCCGCATCCGAGAACGCCGATGGTCTTACCGCCCTCTTCGAGCACCTTTTTATGGGACAGACCGTCTATACCATAGGCCAGCCCGCTGACAATACACACCCCCATCTCCACAAGGTCGGGGACAAGCATGCCGATTGCGAGCTTGCCGTATCCGGTGTGTTTTCTCGAGCCGACAAAGGCCAGCTTAAAGACCTCATTGGCAAGCACCCGGCGGTCCCCCTTCATAAATAAAAAAGGCGGGGGATCGGGGATCTCGGTCAGGAGCTTTGGATAGTCGTCATCCCCGAATTCGATGATCTTTAAATCCTGTCTCTGCCCGAGTGCTGCAATTCTCTCACGTGTTTTCGGCACATCCACTGTCTTATCCAGTTTAAAGGGGATTCTATTCTCATCTTGTTTCAAATCCTCGTAGTTTTCATAATTCTCATAGACACTGCAAAGGGATTCGAAACGGCAGCTTAACAGTGATGATATCAATATCCTCTCTGTCTTGATCAAAGTCTTCCCCCGGTTTTAAAGGATGTAAGACGACAGGTCTCTGTCTTCCACGATTCCTGACATGTGCTGGTTGACAAATGCCCTGTCGACGGTTATGGTGGTTTCTTCCGTGTCAGGTGCCTCATAGGAGATATCCTGAAGAATCCGCTCAACGACCGTATAAAGCCGTCTGGCACCGATGTTCTCCAGTTGATCGTTCAGCTTGAAAGAGACATTGGCAATCTCCTCAAGACCATCGTCGGTAAAGGTTATCTCAACACCGTCTGTTCCAAGGAGGGCCTGATATTGTTTTGTCAGCGAGTTCCGCGGTTCGATCAGAATCCGCTTAAAGTCCTTTTCGTCCAGGGGATCCAACTCGACTCTCAATGGAAATCGGCCCTGCAGTTCAGGCATGAGATCGGAGGGCTTGGAGATATGAAAAGCGCCGGCCGCAATGAACAATATGTAATCGGTCTTGACCATGCCCTGTTTTGTCATGACAGTGGTCCCTTCGACGATTGGAAGGAGATCCCTCTGGACTCCGCCCCTTGAAACGTCCGGCCCGGATTTCGAAGAAGAGCCCCCGGCAGCCACCTTGTCTATCTCGTCAACGAATACAATCCCTTTGTTTTCGGCGAGCTGCTTTCCTTCTTCTGTTATCTTGTCCATATCGATGAGCCGCTCGGATTCGACAGGGAGGAGGACTTTGCGCGCCTGCTCCACGGTCATCCGCTTCACTTTTTTCTTCTTGGGCATGAGATTCCCGAACATGCCCTGCATATCGATACCAAAATCACCCATATCACCGCCGACCATCCCGATCTGATTGCTGTTGGACTCTTCAAGTTCAATGTTGATAAACCGGTCTTCCATCTCTCCCTTTCGCAATTTCTCAATGATCTCTTTTTTGGTCCATTTGGGTTTCTCGCCCGATGAGGGAGGGGGTGGTTGCTGCTGCTGTTGCCTGGCCTGATTGCCCTGGAACATCTGACCAAAGATATTCCCCAGGTTTTGTTGCTGTTGTTGCCCCCTGTTCTTTTTGGGATGCAGAATAGCCTCGGCAATACGATTTTCAACCTCTTTTTCCGCAATGCTTTTAACCCGTTTCATCTCTTTTGATTTCAAGGTATTGATGGCAGCCCCGACCAATTCACGGATCATGGTTTCAACGGAGCGTCCAACATAACCCACCTCCGTGAACCGTGTGGCCTCAACTTTCACAAAGGGCGAATCAGAGAGGTTTGCAAGACGTCTTGCGATCTCGGTCTTCCCCACGCCGGTCGGTCCGATCATCAGAATGTTTTTTGGCAGGACCTCTTGCTGCATGCTCTCGGGAAGCTTCTGACGTCTGATCCTGTTTCTGAGCGCAATGGCCACGGATTTTTTCGCCTCGTCCTGCCCGACGATGTAACGGTCAAGCAGTTTAACGATCCGCTTCGGGGTTAAATCTGTATTTTCAGGTAAAGCCTTATTCACTGTTTTATTCTCCTTTCACCAATAATTCATCGTTGTCGCTGTAGATTATAATACCATTTATCTCAATCTTCTGATCGATGTCCTCCGGCTTGACCTTTCCCGCTCGAATGATGTCGATCAACTGAGCTCTCAGTTCGTAGGCGGAAAGCCTTTTGAGTTCTTCTATTTGACGTATACTGAAAGCTGAATAATCACGATAGGCCTTGAGCGCTCCGTTTGCGAGAAACGAGGAAAAAAGCAGAAAGATAAGGCAGATATAGACCGTGGCGAACGATGCCCTTCTCTTCATGGTCCTTAATCAGTCCCCGGCATCAACATACCCTATAAAGGGGAGATTTCTGAACTTCTGATCAAAATCGAGACCATACCCCAGCAAAAATCGGTCTTTTGTCTCAAAGCCCACATATTTCGGCGTAATGCCAAAGTGTTCTTTCTCGTATTTGTCAACAAGGGTTGCCACTTCCAATGTGGCCGGTTTATATCTTGACAGATAATTCAAAATGTATTTCAGCGTCCTGCCGGTATCCAATATATCCTCAACCACAATCACATTTTTATCCTGTATCGGCTCGTCTATCCATGATTTCACATTGATCCGGCCCGAGGATGCCGTCCCCTTGTAGCTGGCAACCTGTATAAAAGAGTAGTTGACATCGGCTTCAATACTGAGCAGGAGATCCGAAAAGAAATGAACGGAACCCTTTAAGACACAGACCATGTGCAAAGGTGCCTTTGAACCGGAATACTGCTCTGTAATCTGTTGCCCCATCTCCTTTATCTTTTCCTGAATCTGCTCTTTGGAATACAACTCCTTAACGTCTTCTCTTCTGATAGTCACATGTTTGGCTGTTGTTTCAGCCGCCCCCCCTTTTTTCTAATCGCCTAGTTTTTTGTGGAATAATCCGTTGACCTTTTCTTCGAGATCGTCCAGCCGGCTCGAGGAAATCTCCGGTATATTGGAAAATGCTGAGAGATAGGCCTTTATTTTAGGCTCTGTTCCGGAAGGCCGGAAAGTCACCTTCTCCCCCTCTTTGAAGAGAAATTCTATCACGTTGTCCTTGAGCTCTCCCCTCTCGTTTCTGTAATCCCTGAAACTAACCTCGTCCCCCCAGATTTCTCGGGGCTTGGTCTTTCTGAGATACTTCAAAAAGGCCTCCATTTTTCGTTTTCCGTCACTCCCGTGGCACTTGTATGTCAATAGGTTTTCTCTGTAATAGCCGAACTCCTTGCGGAGCTGGTCGATCCTTGCCAGGAGGTTCTTACCCGTTTGCTGTTCCTGTATCATCAACGCCAGGAGACCGGCGGTTGATACGGCATCCTTATCCCTGGCATGATCTCCGTAAAGATAACCGTAACTCTCCTCAAAGGAAAAAAGTGTGTTGATGCCTTCCTTTTTCAACTGAATATTCTTCTCACCGAGGTATTTGAAGCCCGTCAAAGTCTGATAGACCTTAAAATTGTAGCGTTGGGACATCGAAATGATCATGTCCGTTGTGACGATGGTTTTTAAAACGGCGTTGTCGCTGCTTTTTCCCGATATATTTGTCTTTCTGAGGATGTAATCAAGCAGGAGAATCCCCAGTTCGTTGCCGTTAATTCTCTTGTATGTCCCGTTGTACAAAGCGAGGACGCCGAGGCGGTCCGCATCGGGATCTGTGGCAATGATGAGCTCCGGCTTTTCATTCTCCGCCTTCTCGAGAGCCATCTGATAGGCCTCACGGGATTCCGGGTTCGGTTCCGGGGACGTTTTGAAATTCGGATCATGGACCATCTGTTCTTCAACCACGAGCGTCTTCAGGCCGTAATGTCTCAGGATCGGAGGGACAAACTCAGCGCCCGTTCCGTGAAGGGGTGTGTACAGAACTTTGATTTCTTCTTTTCCGTGATCACTGTCATCCAGCGGATCCAGTTCATCATGGACCGCCTTGAAATAATCATCAACGATCTCATTACCAATCATATGGATCTTTTCCGGATCGCCCCTTTTATAATCATCGTCTTCAGGCAGGAGATCACACTGAACAAAAAAACCCTTTAAACGGTCTACCTTTTTCGGGACGTATTGAACACCGTTTTCATCATAAACCTTAAACCCGTTGTATTCAGGCGGGTTGTGGCTGGCTGTGATGACAATGCCGGCATCACAAGCGAGCTTCGTGACAGAATAAGAGAGCATCGGTGTTGGTACGGGCATTTCGAACAGATAAACATCGACACCGTTACGGCTGAGATTATTGGCCGCAATCTCTGCAAACGCTCTGGAATGATGCCGGGTATCATATGCGATGACCGTACTTGACACAAAATTGGATAACCCCTGCGTTATCCTCACAATCCAGAAATCATTGATACCGTTTTTTCCCGCTCTCATCACACTGCGCAGTCCGCCGGTTCCGAACTCAGACTCCTGTGAGAAGCGCTCGATTAAGGCATCCTCAAAGGCCTTGGAGGATAACGCCTTCAGGCTCAACAGATCGTCGCGCATCCAACCGCTTGAGAGCTCAAGCCATTTATCGTATTCAGATTTCAGGTCGTTTAATTTCAAGGTGTTCACATCCTGTCTTCTATTAAGAATCAAGTACAAAGATTATACCATGAATGCCTATGATGAGCCTATTTTTTTAGGCCCAATATACTGGCCGTGTTATGCATAAAATTGCATCATCTCCTTCAGGTCAACAGGAGCAGAGGTTTTTCAATTTTTTTGGAGAATAAGAATGCGTAACGATATAAATAATTTCTGATGAATTACTGGACATTGCCAATTTTTTTTGATACAATACGGTCAAATACAATTTTGAAAGGTGACGAAAATGAATCCCAGATCTGTAACTGCTGAGTTTAACAAAGGAATAATATTGCTTGTCGTGGTGATTATTAGCTAGCCCCGTTCCGGGACAGCTAAGGTCTTTTGCTAGACTGAGCAGCTCACCAGGAACGGGGAACTCGAAAAAGAGTTTCCCGTTTTTTTTATTTCCCGGGTTTAATCCGGATAGGCCCGGGGGAATCCACGAAAAAAATTTTAAGGAGGCGTATCATGAAAAAGTTTTTTGTTGTTGTTCTTTTAGCGATGCTGTTGGTTCCCGCAACGTTCTTTGCTGCGGAAAATGAAGAAGAGGTTAGATTCTCTGCTGTATTTAGTATGACCGGGGCGGCATCCGCCTATGGCAGGATGTGTTACGAAGGGGTTGAACTCGGAACAGAGTTGTACCCGACCGTTCTCGGTAAAGATATAAAAGTCAAGGTCATCGATACCAAAAGTGACAAAGTCGAGGCGGCTAATGGTGTCAGAAGGGCCATTGAGAATGACAGGGCCTTTGCCATCCTCGGCAACATCATCAGCGGAAACTGTCTGGCGGGCTCGGCCGTTGCCGAGGAACTCAGGACACCGATGATGACCCCGTCCGGAACGAATCCGATGATTACTGAAGGGAAGGAATTCATGAACCGGGTCTGTTTCCTCGACTCCTTCCAGGGAACGGCCGCTGCAAGGCTGATGACAGATCTCGGAAATTACTATGTTGCCGTCTTTGTCGATGTTGAACAGGACTATTCTGTTGCCCTTTCAAAATATTTTCA
The DNA here is from genome assembly GCA_964631265.1 of uncultured Thermotogaceae bacterium. Lineage (GTDB taxonomy): Bacteria > Thermotogota > Thermotogae > MWEM01 > MWEM01 > CAZVWW01. Next base: position 4,368 of record CAZVWW010000050.1, on the reverse strand, counting down.
GGACGAATTCAAAAAACTTGGCGGTACTATGTTTATGGAATACTATAAAACCGGTGACCAGGATTTCTCGGCTCAGGTGCTCGATGCCATGTCCAAAGGGGTCGATGCCTTTTACATGCCCGGTTATTATCAGGAGATCGCTCTGATCTCATCACAGGCATATGACAGCGGTTTTTACGGCGACCTGGTCTCCAGTGACGGCGCTTATGCCCCGGAAACACTCTCCATAGGCGGAAAGGCTGTTGAAGGACTCTATCTGACGGCCCTGTCCCATCCCGATGCGCCGCTGACCAACGAGAACGCAAAGGAATTTCAGGAAGCCTACATGGAAAAGTACGATGGCAAGAAGCCTTCCGCATTTGCAGGACTCGGTTACGATGCTTATCTCGTTGTGAGGGATGCCATCGAAAGAGCAGGCACTCTGGATAAAGAAAAGGTTGCAAAAGAGATCAGAAAGACGAAGGACTTCCCCGGTGCGACGGGTATCATCACCATCAACGAGAACGGAAATGCTGAAAAGTCCGTTACAGTCGTTACCGTGAAGGACGGAGAATTTGCTTACGACTCAATGATTAATCCTTAATCGAACTTCAGCGATCTGATACCCGGCTTGCCGTCTCGGAGGGCGGTCTGCCGGGATTATTAAAGGGGTGTTGTTACTTTGAATATTCAGATTTTTTTCCAGCATTTCATCAATGGCCTGAGTCTCGGTGCTCTGTACGCTTTAATCGCCGTTGGATACACAATGGTATACGGTATTTTAAAACTGATCAATTTTGCCCATGGCGAGATCTTTATGATGGGGATCTTCTTCACGTATTTCGCCATCAGCTCGGGGATGCCCTGGTGGCTTGGTATGGCAGCCGGTATAGCCGGTGCAGCGCTTTTAGGAATGCTGATCGACAAAATCGCCTACAAGCCTTTGAGAAATGCCCCGAGGATTTCCGCCCTCATAACGGCCATTGGCATGTCCATATTCCTCCAGAGCCTTGCAATTGTTATATTTGGGGGCATACCGAAATCATTCAGGGGGGTTTATCCGGAATTTTTTAACAAAATTTTTATTTTCGGCGGTGAAGTCGTCGAGAAAAGGGGAAGAGAGATTGTCATCAATGCCACAAGAGTCCCGAATATCACGATCATTACCTTTGTGGTGACCCTCATCACATTCCTTGTCCTCTGGCTGATCCTCTTTAAGACTAAGACAGGCATGGCCATGAGAGCCATCGCCATGGATACCAAGGCGGTTGCGTTGATGGGGATCAACGTCAACCAGGTTATCGGTCTCACATTTGCCCTGGGCTCGGCCCTGGCGGCGGTGGGCGGTATCCTCTGGGCCGGGAAGTACCCGCAGGTCTGGCCCATGATGGGGTTCATCCCGGGGTTGAAGGCCTTTGTTGCGGCGGTTATCGGGGGAATCGGCTCCGTATCGGGCGCGATCGTGGGCGGGGTCCTGCTCGGCCTGATCGAGATCGTCTCGGTTGGTCTTTTTCCACAGTTTGCGGGATACCGGGATGCGCTGGCATTTGTCCTTTTAATCGTTATCCTTTCCTTCAGGCCTGCCGGTCTGATGGGCAAGAAAGAAATCGTGAAGGTGTGATGTGTGATGGATAAAAAAACGTTGAACAACAAAACACAGATCATACTGACCGTTTTTCTGATCCTTTTGGTCTCCGTCTTGTTCTGGTCAGCCGAGAAAAACCTGAACAGCTACCTGGTCAGACTCATCTCCCTGGTCGGACTGTTCGGAATCCTGGCAACAAGCCTGACGCTTGTTAACGGCGTTTCAGGCATGCTCTCTCTCGGTCATGCCGGGTTCATGGCCATTGGGGCCTATACTTCGGCCCTCTTGACAATGAGCCTGCATCAGAAAGAGGCCTCATTTATCCTGACGGGGGTCGGATTTCCGTTGAACACGGATCTGCTCTCAAACGTTCCCTTTTTCTGGGCGACGATCATCGGCGGGATTGTCGCCGCCATCTTCGCTTTCATCGTCGGCTGGCCCTCAATGAGACTGGCCGGTGATTATCTGGCGATTACAACACTCGGATTTGCCGAGATCATCCGGATCATCATCCTGAACTGGAACAAGGTGACAAACGGGGCACTCGGCCTGAAGGGGATCCCCTCCTATACAACCATCTGGTGGTCATGGGGATGGCTGCTGATCACCCTCCTTGTCATCGGGAGCTTTGCAAAGAGCTCTTTCGGCAGGGCCTTGAGAGCGATACGCGATGATCCGATCGCCGCAAAATCGATGGGGATCAACGTCTTCAAGCATCAGCTCCTCTCGTTTGTCATCGGGGCCTTTTTTGCGGGCGTGGCCGGTTCTTTGTACGCGCACTGGCTGACATCGATTGACCCCAAACCCACGACACTCGGTGTTATGATGACGTTCAACATCCTGATCATGATCGTCATCGGCGGACTCGGCAGTCTTTCGGGTGCGGTTATCGGGGCCGGACTCTTTGCCGTTATGTCCGAATTTCTGAGATTTGTGGAATCCGACATCTCGCTCTTTGGCCTGGAGATTGCCGGTATATCCGGCATGAGGATGCTCGTGCTCTCCGGACTCTTCATCGTTGTCATGATCTTCTGGCAACACGGTATTATGGGGCGAAAGGAATTGACCTGGAATAACACATACAACTTCTTGAGAAAATTGACGAAAGGGGGAAATAAAAATGGCTGAAAAAACAAAAGAGACCGTTCTGGAACTTGATAATCTGACCATGACATTCGGAGGTCTCACCGCGGTGGGAGATTTCAACGACAAGATCAAACAGGGTGAAATACTCGGACTCATCGGACCGAATGGTGCGGGAAAGACAACCGTTTTTAACGTGGTAACCGGTGTCTACAAGCCGACCGCCGGGAAGGTGAAATTTCTCGGTGAGGATATAACGGGCTATCCCCCTTATTACATCACCCATTTTGGAATCGCGAGGACCTTTCAGAATATCAGGCTCTTCAAGACGATGACCGTCCTTGAAAATCTCCAGGCTTCCATGCATCATGAACTAAGTAATCAGGGGCCTGACAGAATACTGAAAAAATGGGGAAAAGAACCGAAACGGAAACAGAAACTGTGGTTCTGGCGGGCCGCTTTGAAACTCGGATACTTTCAAAAGGAAAGAGAACAGAAAGAGAAGGCCTACCGGATCCTCGAAACGCTGTCAATGCAGAGATTTGCCGACGAACCGGCAGGATCGTTACCATACGGCGAGCAGAGAAAGCTCGAAATCGCAAGAGCACTTGCAACAACACCAAAACTCCTGCTGCTTGACGAACCGGCAGCAGGCATGAATCCCTCCGAATCGGTCGCGTTGATGGAACTCGTACGCAAGATTCGAGACGAATTCGGCGTGACCGTTTTTCTTATTGAGCATGACATGAAGGTTGTCATGGGACTCTGTGAGAGAATCGTTGTCATGGATTACGGCAGGGAGATCGCCAAGGGACTGCCCGAGGCCATCCGATCCGATCCGAAGGTCATTGAAGCTTATCTGGGCGAGGAGTGGAAAGATGCCGAAGTCTCATGAGGTGATGCTGGAGCTCGACGATATCTTTATATCCTACGGCCCGATCAACGCGGTTAACGACATCAACATCGAAGTGCCCTCGGGAAAGATAGTCACCCTTATCGGGGCAAATGGCGCCGGAAAGACATCCACCCTTTCGGCGATCAGCGGAATGGTCAAAGTGCGTAAAGGCGCTGTTCAGTTTCACGAGGACAATATCACAAACATGGCGCCTCATGTGATCACCCAGCTGGGGATTGTCCATGTCCCCGAGGGAAGAAGGATCTTCTCCGAGTTGACGGTCCGGGAGAATCTGATCATGGGGGCCTATAACCGAAAGGACAAAGAAGGCGTCAAAAGCGACATGGAATGGGTTTTTGAGCTCTTCCCCATCCTGGAGGAAAGAAAAAACCAGCAGGGCGGAACCCTCTCCGGCGGAGAACAGCAGATGCTGGCCATAAGCCGCGGACTCATGAGCCGGCCAAAGCTGATGATGCTGGACGAACCCTCTCTGGGCCTTGCACCGCTCCTTGTGAAAGAAGTCTTCGAAGTCATAGAGAAGATCAACAAAGAAGACGGGGTTACCATCCTCCTCGTTGAGCAGAATGCGGCCTCCGCGCTGAATATATCAGATTACGGCTATGTCCTGGAAACAGGCCGGATACAGCTTTCAGGAAAGGCAAACGAACTGCTGACAGATAAACAGGTACAAAAAGCCTATCTCGGCATGTAATCATAAAGACCATAAAAAAAGGGGGCATAAAAACCCCCTTTTTTTATTTCCAATCCTGCCAACATGCCCCCGGATCTTTCCCTTTCTATATGACATTTTCCAAATTCTGGCAAC
>CAZVWW010000049.1:0-15170 GCA_964631265.1 uncultured Thermotogaceae bacterium | reverse complement strand
TGCCAAGTTTTTCAGTCGATAAGATGACATTCGGACTCTTCCCGGAAATATACCCGGTCAAACTGTCGTTGAACAAACTGAATTTCAACGCCAACACAACAACAGATGCCTCCGTCTCACTTTCCGAGGCATTGAAGACCCTTAATTTCAATGGGGGATACGGTTTCTCAACGGACTACTCCGAAGTCATAATAAGGGATGTTAAACTCCTCCAGGGCATGAACACCAAATTAAACTACGCCTTTAAAGATCCAAATAACGAGGCCTTCAAGGATGACCTCTTTTTCAATAACACGATGCAGTTCCCCGAAATCGGATTTGACTGGGATGAGTATTTTGGATTGCATACCCAGTACACCAATTATCTGGGGTTTTTAGAGGACTGGGAGGATGAGACGGCCTGGCGATACGCCGAGCATGTCAAGACCAGCGCTAATATTAATTTCGTCATATGGAAAAACACGTTGACTCATGATTACGTGTTCCTGAAATCAGACGGAAATACCTCTCGATTTGACAAATACACCAAGGAGAAGAACACACTCTCCTATAACACCACGCTTGATGTGGACTGGTTATTTACCACCTTCGGTTTGAGTACATCGTACGACTTCAACAAGGAGGAAGATAAATTATCGAACCCCAAACTGACGTCAAAGACCAAGATAGACATCATTGACACCGACCTGTCGTTGAACACCAAGAGTGTGATTAATGCGAAGAACCTGGATTTTTTGTCAACTGAATACAAATTCGGGTTGAACAGCCAATTTGTTGATAATCAAACAGAATTTGTGTATCTATACGATAAAGACGTGGCTGTGAACAAAGTCATCGATAATCTCGATATCAGTTTTGGTCCCTTTAATACCCTTAAAAAGATTGGATCGACTTTTGATATGGTCTTTGAGCATGATGAGGAAGGAGACCGGTTAAAACTCAACAAAGTGACCAACAACAATTACCTGACCCTTGAAGATATCGGCCCCGTTCGGAAATTCACTGAAAAACTCACCCTGAAAATCTACCCGCAAACGGAGGAAGAGAAGAAGATAGACTACATTAAGAACGAGATGGGCGTAACCGTCGTCGATCTCGGGGGAATCGATAAGATAACGGACAGCTTTGAATTTGAAATCCTCCCCAACAACGAGGAAGATGAACGGCTGAACCGGATAAAAAACGAATTTGATGTTGAAATAGATGGTGTAAAACTGTCAATGGATACAGAGTACAAGCTTAAGAATAAAGATCTGACATTCGGATTCGGCCTAAACATTTCTGGCTTTCAAACCGGAATCAACACGACTTATGATACAACACAGAGCAGATTCGAAAAACTGGATATCAGCCTGAAAAAGGATCTGCATTGCTGGGAAAATGAGACCGGTATCGAGTTCGGTATAGACGATGATGAATTCAAGCTCCTGAAATTCACCACCAGTTTCTCAATCAAGAAATTCCCCGAAAAATTTGTCAAGGTCAGACCGCTCAAGAAAGAATTTGACCTGGCAATCTTCTGATATAACGCCTAAGAACCTGGAGATGAGTTGATTCATCGGGGCAGGTTCTTATTGAAGAAAATCAATGACCGCTTCAGGCGAAATCCTTAGCAGCGTCCTGGCCGCAAGGGACTTCATTTCAAAATCCTCGGCATCGTTGTTCAATATGCCTCTGATGACCATGACAGCATCCTCAATCTTAAGCCGTCCTGATATTTTCAATGCCTCTTTTCGTAGCGAGTCATCCTCCTTGGTATTTTTGATAATCTCAACAACTGCGCTGAAATAGTCCTCCATCTTCAGTTTTCCAATGGCCTTAACCGCACTCTTACGAACATATTTACTGTGATCCTCAAGAAGCTCGGCAATCCTTTCCGTCAGGTTGTAATCCAGCATTTTACTCAGTGCATCCACGGCAGCCGCTCTCACTCTTTCCTCCTCATCATTGACCATTTCCCTCAAGGCATCCGCCGTTGTCGGTTCGCCCAGTTTTCCCAATGCCTTCACAGAAAACTCACGCACCTTTGAATCCTTCGAAGTGAAGCATTTTTCGATTGCACTAATGGCACGGGAGGGGGATTCCTCATTGATTTTCGCATACGGAACCAGGAATTTTGGCAGCAGAACTTCATCCTGAATCTCTTCGACCTGCTCATTGACAACCTTTTCAGCAATCTCAAGTGGCAGATCTTTCACAACAGCGGTGAATGATTTTCTTTCACGGTCGTTGAATTGTGTCTTATCCTGAAGAAACTCCCGGAGTTTTTCATACACATATTTCGATTCAAGCGGAATAAGCCGGATGAGGGCCAGTTTCTTTAATGCTGCCTTGTCGTCCCCGTTCACCACAGATCTTAAATACTCGACATCAGATGTCCTGTGTATCTTTATCTTCTTTGCCAGTCTGCTCACATCCGGATTTAAATCGTTGAGAAGGGGATCGAGGTGTTCCTCCTCAATCTCCTCCTGGAGAACTGTTAGAGTAGCCAGTCTTACCTTTGGTGATTTATCCCTGAGAAGCGGGCGCAGATCAAATTCAGTGGTCAGCCAGTATATGGTTTGAATGGTCTCTTCCTTTACACTTTCCTCCGGATCCGTGAGAAGTGGTACGATCTTTTTATAATCCTCTCCAACACCATTTTCTCTAAAATATTTTACTGCAGCCTTTCTGACACCTGGATGGGGATCCTCGAGCAGGGTATCAACTTTCTCTGACTGAAGATTGTATTTGATCAGACCCTGAATCCCCTGCTGGCGAACAGAAGGGCTGATAGAGGAAAGGAGTTCATCGTATTGAACACCGACCCTTGCCACCGTTTTTTGTTCATAGTTATAGACCAGTTCTCTTGCTTGTTTATAAGACATTCAATCATCCTTCACTTTTTATTTGTCATTACAATATTATTACTCTGAAGAGGCTGTTTCATCGGACTCATCACTGTTCAGGGCACTGATAACAAAACCGAAGCCGGCGAGAAAGGCGAGAACCGAGCTTCCGCCGTAACTGACAAAGGGGAGTGTCACACCAGTGGGAGGGAGCAACCCGGTTACAACACCGACATTAACCACCACCTGCAGCATAATGAGAAATGCATAGCCAACAACAACCAGTCGGGCCGCCCTGTTTTCAAGACCGTTTACCGCAGCATCCACAAGGGTTTTACATAAGAGATAATACAAGGTCAGCAACAGGGCCATCCCGATAAAACCCAGCTCCTCGCCCAGAATAGCAAAAATGAAATCGGTGAATTGAATCGGGACGAGGTACTTAAAATTCCCCATGCCGAGACCTTCTCCAAAAAATCCTCCTGAAGAGATTGCCCGGAGACCGATATCCACCTGACCCTGTGCCTCACCCTCGGTCACAAGTCCCAGATAGCTCATAATCCTCTCCATCTGATACTCCTTGAGAATGTCAAATTGAAAGACTACCACAACCCCGAGGACAATGATGAAGATGGTCAGAAAGAGATAAGAATACTTCATACCGGCAATAAACATCAACAGGAGTCCCAGTGTAAAGATAATCAAGGTTGAACTCAGGTCGGGTTCCATTGCGATAAGAGCTGATACAAGCATTATCCAGCCAAAGGGGATTAGAAACCGGTCAATAAAGTAATTGAATCTGGATTCATTTTCCTTCGCATATAGATTGTCTTTGTTGTTGACGTGTTTATAATAGTAAGAGGAAATGAAGACAATCACGGTGATCTTTGCAAATTCAGACGGCTGCAAATTCAAAGGCCCCAAAACAATCCATCTGGCACTACCCACATTTGACTCATACATAAAAACAGCGAGGAGAAGAAAGATGTTACCGATTAAATAAAGGGGGGCATATTTCACATGTGTTTTAAAGGGAATCATCGCCAGGATAAACATGATGATCAGACCTATGCTGATATTTAAGAGTTGTTTCTTAAAGTAATAATCAGTCTCAACATCGGGGGATTTGAATATAACGATCGAACTGGCGCTGTAAAGAACGATCAGCCCCAGAACCATAATCAGTACGAGTATATACACAATCCCCTTGAAACTGGTCTTACCTTTTGAAGCATTGTTGTCTTTTTGTGGTTTGTTACCGGATAAACTCAAACAAAACTGTCCTTCCGTTCCACCATCGAATAATCGTCAAGTACCTTTTTAACAACCGAAAAATAATCATCAAGTGAATTATTCAAAAAAAACAGATTCGAATCAACGTTTTTGCAGTCAGTGGCACCAAATCCGGGGATAGACGGTAACATTCCTGAGAGAAGTCCGGATATTTCCTCCTCTCTCCGTCTTGAATCCGGGATAACGAATGAAGCGATAACCCTGCCTTCTTCGAGAAGTGTGTCGATATGCCAGTGTTTCTTATAATAACCATCTTTGTACAACAGATGCCTGTTCACCCTCTGCTTCAAGTTCTTCATCGCAGAACCGACATAAGCATATAAACCATGCCTGAAGCAGTAATCTCTTTTGGCATAGGTTGCTCTGAAATCCTGTGATACCTCAATAAAAAGGATATAGCTCCCCTTATTCATGCTGGCCCTTTTCTTCTTCTGTACCCCGGCTATCCGGAGAGTCTGAAACGATTATTTGGCTCAAATCACCCATCTGCGTCAGGAAGGCATCCAGATTCTTCAGAAAACCAAGTCGTGTTAATTTCAGGTCCTCCTGATCTGTCATGACAAAGACATTATCGAAATAGTTGTTGATGGCTTCCCGTAATGTTCTAACATCCTCTAATGCGGTCTTGTAATCGAATCGTTCCAATTTGCCGGACACAATCTCACGGACCTCGTTGAACCTGTTTTCCAGTTCTCTTTCCTCTTCCTGTTCAAACAAGCGTGAATCGTACTCAAAGGAATCGTGTTTGGCCGAGATATTATGAACCCTCTCAAAAAGCCTGGAGAGGCTCAAAAACCCTTCATCCTCTTTCAAGGCTGATATGGCCCTTGCTGCTAAAAGAGCTCTGAACGGGTGTTTCCAGAGATGATTAACGGCATTAATAACATCGTATTCAATCGTCATCTCGCCCAAAAGGGCCTCAATTCTGTTTTGAAAGAGTGACTTGTATTCACTGAAGACAGTGTTCTGATTGCCTTCATCTTCCGCTGACTGTGTCGCCATCACATATTCCTGATTGTATTTTTCCATTGTTGAATTGTAGAGTTTTTGAAGATCAAGATCCCATTCCCTGTCCGTCAGAATAGTCAGGATTGTGTTGACCGACCGTCTTAAACCGTACGGATCCTTTGAACCACTTGGAATGTTCCCGATATACAGGTTACCGACGACTGTGTCAAGTTTGTCACCAATCGAGAGTATTGACCCCGTGCAGGTCTCGGGAGGCGTTGACTGGTACTGCTCCTCTATTGCCATGCACACCTCGGTGGGTTCCCCGTCTCTGGCTGCATAGATCCGACCCATAACTCCCTGTAGCTCAGCGAACTCATAAACCATGTTCGTTGTGAGATCCGATTTCGAAAGCAATGCCGCCCGTTCAATCTGCTCTCTTCCTTCAGGGGTTATCTCGAGCATTCTGCCAATCTCCGATGACAGTTTCTCTACACGTCGGACTTTTTCATAAAGAGATCCCAATCCCCTTTGAAAGAGCGTGTTCTTGAGTTTTTCAAGTCGTGATTCAAGCGTCTCCTTAACATCCTCTTTGAAATAGAATTCCGCATCCGCCAGCCTTGCCTCGATAACCTTCCGATAACCCTTGACCACATTGTCAGCAAGCGCCTTGAAGTTGTCCTTAAAGGACAGAAATGAGGGTTGAAGCTGGTTGTTTCTATAAACGGGAAATGTCTTCTGATGATGTTTGAGTGTTGTCTTCAACACTTCATCCGGCAAGTCGAGATATTTTGTGTCAATCTTGCCGATAACCGGTTCGGGATACTCCGTTAAGGCCACAACCTCGTCAAGCAGATCTGAATCAATCGGTATTCTGATTCCCTTTTCGTCTTCCAGCGCTTCAATCTTATCCTTGATAAACTGTCTTCTCTTTTCCTGATCACTAATGACATTGACCGCCCGCATCTTGTTAAAATAGTCCCCGGCATTGTCAATATTAATCTCAACCGGATCAAAGCGATGGCCACGGGTACGGGCGCATGCTTCTTTTTCCATTAGTGTAAAGGGAATAACATGCTCTTTGTAGACCGCCAGCACATTGTGTACAGGCCGCACAAACCGGTTGTTCCCCTCGCCCCATTTCATGGGCTTTTTAAAAGTCAATGAGTTAAGAAATTTTGGCAATATCGTTTTAAGCACCTCATCTGTTGTCTGCCCGGTGATGGTTCTGTTAATGTAACAGTACTCCCTGCCGTTTTCCTCTTTTATTTCAATATCCTTTTCTGTTGCCTGATTACCTTTCATGAATCCCAGCAACGGCTTTGCCGGGGTACCATCTTCGTTGTAGGCAATATTTCTTGCCGGTCCCCTTTTCAGCTCCACACCGTCATCCTGTTTATCATCTAAACCACTTGCATATATTCCAAATCGCCTGGCTGCGAAAAAGGGTTTTAACCCGCTGAATTTTATCCGGTTGGTTTCCATGAGGTCCGAAAAGCCATTATACAGCTGTGAAAGCAGTTGGTTGATTTCTGAAGGGGGGAGTTCTTCGGTTAATATTTCAAGACACAGATCATTTGTTTGCATTTCTTTATCTCCTTCCTGATTGCTCTTATGCTTTTTTTCAGCTCTTAGTTTATCCCGTATATAGTCCGGTTGTATGATATCAATAGTCAATGTCATTTCCTTATTGTCTCTACGCTTTTCTTTTTTTCCAATCTTCAGCACAACAGACTTATCCGGTTTAATCTCAAGTGCTCTATTCATATTATCTTCAGTTTTTTTGGTTACCTGATTAAGTAGAGAATGATCTTCTTCTCTTGAAATGCCGTTTTTCGAAGGTCCAAAATAATTCAGATTGACCTCTCGAATCACGGTATTCGAATTGTTTTTATTCAAGTCGTATGCTTTATCATAACAAATATCGGTTATCCTTATCAAAGGTTTTGAACTTTTCGTTTTTTTGTTGCTGTTTTCGGTTGTTACAGTTGAAGGAACCCGGATCTCATCCCTTATCCTCTCAAGAGATTGATCCGGCTCTGCATCTCCGGAGACCCTTAAGTGAACGGCGTTCTGATCTGTTTTTTTCAAAAGGAAATTTAAAAGAAAAGTCAGTTGTTCCGGGAATGTTCTCTTTTTATTAAACGCCCGGGATTCCAAAAAGCGGCTCATCCATTGAAAGATAGATTCACCGTTTTGCCAGTCCACTCCGTCTTCATTTGAAGCAGCCGGATCAAAATTGTCTTCTTTGTAAAACAGGACACTGACCCCCAGAACGATGGCCCCGATGGTGATAAACGAATCGGCCACGTTGAAGACGGCAAAATTCTTTAAATAAATAAAGTCAACAACAGCCCCGCTGAAGAGGCGGTCTATCTGATTTCCAAGTGCTCCTCCAATGATCGATCCGAACGCAAATCCAAGCCAGTTGGATTGACGGGCATACCTGAGGGCAAATATTGTAACGACAACCATGATCACCAGGACTAGCGGTATCAAAATATTTGTATAACCCTGGAACATCCCGAAGGAGATTCCCGTATTCTCGACATATGAGAACATTAAAATATCCCCGACGATACCGATCGTTTCGCCGGGTTCTATCGAAATCATTACAATTAGCTTTGTGAGCTGATCAAGCAGGACCGATGTAACGACCCAAAACAACATATGAAACATGGACGTTCAGCCCTTAACTTTTTTTAGAGAAATAAACAAGCTCTGATTCAATGAATTCATCTATCTCACCATCCATAACCGCATCTGTTTTACCGGTTTCGGTGTTGGTTCTCAGGTCTTTTACCATCCTGTACGGATGGAATACATAAGAGCGGATTTGATTGCCCCATGACACATCATTCAACTCTCCCTGGATATCGCTGACCTCATCTTTTTGCTTTTTCAGTTCAAGTTGATAAAGCTTCGCCGTTAACATCTTCATTGCCGTATCCTTATTCTGATGCTGATTTCTTTGATTCTGGCAACTGACAACCGTGTTGGTTGGAAGATGGGTGATCCGGACGGCAGATTCCGTTCTGTTGACGTGTTGCCCGCCTGCCCCGGATGCCCGGAAGACATCTATTCTGATATCGTCGGGACTGATGTCGACTTCTATGCTATCGTCAAGTTCCGGAAGGGTGCTGACAGATGCAAACGAGGTGTGTCTCCGGCTGTTTGAATCAAAGGGGGATATTCGAACCAGTCTGTGGATTCCCTGCTCGTATTTTAGATACCCGTAGGCATAGCTGCCTTTAATCAGCACTGTTGTTCCTTTAATACCCGCCTCATCACCGGGTTGAACATCGATAACCTCGGTGTCAAAGTCATTCAGTTCCGCCCAGCGCAGGTACATCCTCATCAACATCTGTGCCCAATCCTGTGACTCTGTGCCACCGGCACCGGCGTGTATCGTCAGGAATGAGTTATTCATGTCAAATCTTCCGCTTAAGAGCATGGACAACTCAAAATCACGGATGACCCGTCTCATCTTTTGAAGATACGTGTGAAACTGATTCTCCATTGCCTCGTCTTCCTCTGCAAATTCGAGGGCAACCTCGGCATCTTCAATGAGCGCCTTTATCCTTTTGACTTCCTCGATACGGGCACGAATCTGTTTTGATTCCTTTAACACCTCAGCTGCCGAATCAGGATCATCCCAGAAATCAGTAGACGACATCTTCTGTTCCAATTCATTTAACCTTTTTTCTGCCTTTTCTATATCAAGTACCTTTGCGGTCTCCGAGAACTTGCTTTTGAGTTCTTCAAATTCCGCTTTCTTTTCATAAACGACCATATTGCCTCCTTTTCAAGCCGGAACGACGTATTTCCGTTCTTGTAAAAACCAGTATGAATCTCTTTCATAATTAGAAGACCGACTCTACATCATTATCTTTTTACCTTAAAACGCTTCTTCTTACTCTTATTAGATGCCACCTTTGTCTTTCTTCTCCGCTGTTTTCTATTAAACGACTCAACATCATCGTGTGTATATTGCAGGGAATCGACCTTGTCCTGTGCCTTTTCGGTTGCCTCTTCAGAATTGATCCTGGCAACGTGCAGGAGCATGGTGGCCATATCATCGTAAATCGAATCGATCATCTCATCAAAGAGTCTGTTGGCCTCTTTCTTGTATTCCATGACCGGATCGCGCTGTCCAAAAGCCCTCAGGTTTATACCTTCTTTGACTTTGTCAGTTGATTCGAGATGCTTACGCCATCTCTCATCCACGATCTTGAGCAAAAGAAATTTCTGAAGACCTGTAAACTCCTCGCCGATCTCTTCTTTTTTGGCTTTATAAGCAGAAAAAAGCCTTTCAAAGACCTCTTCTTCTATCTCTTTGGAATTGTTGAAATCAGAGATCTTGAGATCCGAAAAGTCCACCGGAAACGCCTTCAGCGACTGCTTAAGCCCTTTGAAGTCCCAATCCGTATCCTGGGTATACATGCTAACCCGTCGACTGACGACATCCTCATATATCTCGCGAAGATGATCTGAGATATCGTCTTCCGTGAGAATCCAGTCACGGTGCTCATAAATGGCCTTTCTCTGAGTGTCCATAACGGTATCCAGCTGCAGGAGATACTTTCTCATCGAAAAATGCATTCCTTCAACCTTCTTCTGTGCCCTTTCGATGAGATTTGTCAGCATCGGATGATGTAGGGGTTCCCCCTCGTTGAACTTGAGGGTATCCATGATCTTACCAATCCTTTCACCGCCGAATATCCTGACCATATCATCTTCAACCGACAGATAGAACTTTGATAAACCGGGATCACCCTGTCTGCCGCTACGGCCTCGAAGCTGATTATCGATCCTTCTTGCCTCGTGCCGTTCCGTCCCCAGAACACAAAGACCGCCTCTCTCGACAACACCTTTTTCCAGCTTGATATCTGTTCCGCGTCCGGCCATATTGGTTGCTATGGTCACGGCTCCGATCATACCGGCTTGAGAGATGATTTCCGCCTCGCGCTCATGATATTTGGCGTTTAACACCTCATGCTGGATATCCAGTTTTGTCAGCGCACGACTCAGTATTTCACTCTTCTCAATTGAAGTGGTCCCGACCAGCATAGGTTGTCCCTTTTCATGTCGTTCCTTGATATCCTGAACGATGGCCTGGTATTTTTCCTGTTTGGTCCTGTAGATCTCATCATCCTTGTCCTCCCTGATAACCGGCTTGTTGGTGGGAATTACGACGACATCCATTTTATAGATCTGTTCAAATTCCTCTTCCTCTGTCTTTGCCGTCCCGGTCATACCGGCCAGCTTTTCGTACATTCCGAAGAAATTCTGGAAAGTGATGCTGGCATACGTAACGGATTCCTCACGGACTTCTACGTTCTCCTTGGCCTCAAGGGCCTGATGAAGACCCCCGCTGTAACGCCTTCCCGGCATCAGACGACCCGTGAACGTGTCAACAATGACAATCTCGCCATCCGGACTGATGATATAATCATCATCTTTCTCATACAGATGGATGGCAATCAAGGCATTGTTGATATGATAAAGATCGTCAATATGAGACGGATCGTAAAGATTGTCAATCTGAAGCAGTTTTTCCGCCTTCTCCATTCCTTTGGGCGTCAGGGTACATGTCCGGCTTTTTTCATCCAATTCAAAATCCTCGCCTTTTTTGAACTTGGGAGCGAGCCGAGCAAATTTCGAATAGATCCTGGCCGTCCCTTCACTGGGACCGGAGATGATCAGAGGCGTTCTTGCCTCGTCGATGAGGATACTGTCAACCTCATCAATGATGGCATAAAAATGTTTAGGCTGTGCCTTGGATTTGACATCATAAACCAGGTTGTCCCTGAGATAGTCAAACCCGAACTCATTGTTGGTGCCATATACGATGTCAAGTTGATAGACATTACTTCTTTCCATCTCAACCAGTGTAGTATTAAAGGCCTCCATCGCTTCTTTGTCAAGGTCATCCTCCGCGGGAAGCTCTTTGCCGGTATTCTTATACCAGACCTTTTTGTCGTTTTCCAGGGCCCGGGCGGCTCTTTCCGGATCTTCCCAAACCACCTGATAAGTCACACCCTGATTGTTGATAACGCCAACGGTCAATCCCAGCGAGAGATAAACAGGTGCCATCCACTGGGCATCACGGCGAGCCAGATAATCATTCACCGTGACCATGTGCACACCTTTCCCGTACAGACCGTTTAAAAAGACCGGCATGGTGGCAACAAGTGTCTTCCCCTCTCCGGTCTTCATCTCGGCAACTTCACCGTTGTCAAGGGCAAGGGCTCCCACAATCTGAACATCAAAGGGGCGCATCCCGATGGTCCTTCTTGCCATATCTCTCACCAGAGCAAAAGACTGATCCCTTATCTCATCACGCGTTCGCTTTTCATTCTCCAAATCCTGTTTCATCAAAGTCGACAATTCGATGAGCTCTCTATTCGTCTTGTCGATGATTTCTTTTTCAAGAGAGTTGATATCCTCTGTTATCTTTTTGTATTTCTTGATGGTCCTTTCGTTCTTATCAAACAGTTTACTGAAAAATTTTTTCATGCCATTACCACTCCTGACGATTCTTCCCGATTCTTAAAGATCCCCATAGATCCTGAGAACCTCTTTTTCTATCGTATCATCTATCTTTATAAACGAAAACAATGTCAATTCATTCATTTTCTGATAAGTCGTTTCAACGACACCACTCTGATCAGCAATCTCCAATAATCTCTTAAAGAGAGTCGCTGTTTCTTCGGTTTTGGATTCCCTTTTATCTTTATAATTTGAGATAATAAAAACCCTATCGTCCAATGCCATCAACATATTATCATTTTCTGTCTCTTCATTCAAATTCCATTCTTCGGACTTTTTTTGCCAGAATGTCTTAAACTCTTCAAAATCCTCCAAAACAAAAACCAGCCTCCAGAAACCATGCTCCTCATCTGTTCTTAAAAAAGCAAAGGCCGTTGAACACGCTGAGAGTTGATTGAAAAGCCGCTCCCATTCTTCACTGGACCCGGCCACAACAAATTGGTTGTAAAAGACACTTTTTAGCTTTCCAATCGAGGCAAGCTGAAGGGAATGAAAATCGGATAATCCAAAATAATCGGATACATGACTTTCCTGTAGTTTTTTTGAGTCCAGATAACTGAAAACTCGCTGATCCGAAATCCTTTTTCTCTCAATGTTCAGGAATGAATAGGCGTTAATGATCTCTGTCGTTCTGCCGCTTTCAACATTATAATACAGTATATCTTCAGAAAAAGCGCTTCGGCTGCTTATTTTGTTGCTTAAAGCCTCAAAAACTTCCCGGTTCTCCGAGAACAACATATAACCGTTGATTTCCCTGAGAAAGACCTCGGCCTCTTCATTCTCATTAGCACTTAGTGAGAATTCTTTGAGGAATGTCGTTAATCCATCAAAATTCCGGACACAGATTGCCCCGTTTTCAAGACTGTCTCTGATAACCGGTATGAGACTTTCCAGAGAAAAGAGGTTCTTGACCATATATTGATCATTATACCCCGATTCTCCGTCCCAGAAAAGGACAATGTCGGAATGAAAGAAACGCTCCACGATCCCGGGAGTTACATTATACGCCAGAGATACTCCTCTGAAAAAGTCATCAAGATGGCTTTGATAGGCTTCGCTGTCAACAATTGAATCGATTGCTTTGATATTCTGTAGATTCAAATACAAATTCGACGGACTTCTCAGAAAAGCCACTCTTTTGACCTCTGTCGACCAGGGTATGCTGTCTGTGTCTGTTACATCGTAATGTTCTTCATTTGTTGACTGAACATTTTCTGTTTCCACAGAAAAAAGAGAAGCTGAAATGAACAGCATGATGATAACAAAAACAAAAAGTTGCCGCTTCCAGCCGGCAACATTTTTGTCTTTGACAGAAAAGCGTTTAGAACATCTGTCCGTATCCAAAGCTTATGCCACCCCATATCGGCGCGCCATCTCCCCAAAGCGACGGAGAGACGTCAAACGGTATGTCAAGCCTGAGAACACCAAAGCCCGGGACATTAAATCGGACTCCGAGTCCGACACTTGAGAACAACTTCGACTCCCCTATCTTTGAAAAATCATCCCAGCCAAGCGCATTATCGTTGAATGCGGCAAAGGCCACTGATAAGGTATTGTTGTCAACAAATCTCCAACGGTACTCCAGATTCAGACCGGCCACATAATTCTGTGAGATGGCAAAATCCCTGTTAATACCTCTTATAAACTTATTGCCGCTACCGCCAATCGTGTAATCAATCGGGTCTCCGTCTTCATACGGAATCTGAGTTGAGATAAGCCGACCTCCGAATATGTGGTTCTCCCAGGGGGAATAGAAACCGGTTATCGATTCTTCTAATCTGAACCAGTGCTCTGAAGCCCATGGAACAGAGTATTCTCCCCTGGCTTTAAAGAGGATACCGTAATTCGGATCGAGCAGATCATCCCGTGTGTCGAACTGATAACCCAGGCCGAAGATTGAGATGAGCCCTTTCTTGTCATCCTCGGTAAGCTGATTATTGATCAATTGAGTAACCGTCGCATCATCTGTCTCGTAATTATATCGCTTGTACATCCCCCAGGTAAAGTCAGTGCTGATCTTTTGAAGGTCATCTATCCGATAGCTCAAACTGGGTTTTATGGTAAAATTATCGGATTGATAATTAACCACTGTTGAGGCCTGTGTATCCGTCGAAGGGGGTGTGTATTCCATAGTCGTTCTTCCCGCCTGTTTTCCATATGTTACATTTATACCTGCATCGATGGGCGAGGAGAAGACGCTTGTCACATTGTATCCCAGACTGATGCTCGGGAATTTCCCCAGCGTCGATGAAACATCAATCCTCTGCCCCTGTCCCAGCGGATTGATAAGCCCAAGACCGATCTCACCGTATATATTCTGAATGATATTGTCTCCACCGTAACGGGGATCAAACGTCACATTTGTCCTGAATTCCACGTTGTTTTCAAGCTCTTTCAGCTTAACAATCAGGGTAACCTCATTTGAATTCTTGCTCAAACCAACGGGTTCAAGATTAATCGAGGAAAAGTAACCGGTTTTGTTGAGATTAGCGTAAGTCTGTTTCAGTTCCTTCATCTCGATCGGTTTGCCTTTTTCAAGGGTTATTTCTCTTCTCACCAGGTCTTCTCTTGTCTTTGTCAGACCCTGAATCCTGTAATCTTTCAGGATGCCCTCGGTAATCCGGAAAGTAAGCGAATCCTCCTCTGAATTGTAAACCGGATTCACAACGATCATTGGATAGCCGGCATCCTCATACAGCTGTTTGATCTTTTGAACATCTCTGAGGACATCGATCAGTACAGTATTCATATCCCCGGTAGAACGGAGTTCTTTGATGATCTCGGAAGAGGCCAGCAGATTATTCCCCTGGATGGAAACAGCTGTCAGAGTCTCTCCGTCCGGCACTACCGGATTCAACTCAACATCAATCACGAGATTGGTGACATGTTCGCCGTTTTCAAGGGGTTCTGGTAAATTATCAAAATCCACTTTCGTATTCTGGCCAATGAGACCGGTGTTAAACAACCTTGAAAGCGCCATCTGAAGTTCCGACTTTGAGGGGTAGTAGTTCTTCCTGATCAGAAAGAATTTCCAAAAATCCTCGTAATAATCCTTGAAGAATCTCAAATCGAGTATCTCTTTGACCTCTTCATAGGTTATATCACCGAGGTCTCCCTTTAAGACCAAGTCATAGAGTCCATACTCCCAAACAATGATCTCCAGCTTGCCACCCGGAATGAAAACCCCGTTGTCCGTTCTGTCAATATTGTCCTTTATCTCAAGGAGCTGATATCCCGAGGTTATATACTGGTTCTTGATGGCGTTTTTGCTTCTAATCAGCTTTTTATAATCCAGCGCTTTTCCTGTTTCCAGAAGGATTAACTCTTCCAGTTCTTTCCTGGAGATGAGTCCGGGGCCCTCAATTTTCAAGTTAATTTCACTCACAACAGGATATTCAACGACATCGATCGTCAGAACCTTTGTATCTTCCACATAATTCTGCAGTTCATATTTGACATCCTGGAAGTACCCCATATCCCGGATATTGAAAATGTCTTTTTCTATTTGGGAATAGTTCACATCATTTCCTTCGCGGCAATTGTCTATCA
>CAZVWW010000048.1:2260-15990 GCA_964631265.1 uncultured Thermotogaceae bacterium | reverse complement strand
CCAACATCATCGGCGATCAACAGGCTTGTGTGTGGCATCGACAACGCCCTGACAAGGGGTTCAAGCTGAAAATGGCTCAGTTTGACGTTGGCGTAAAAAGGCGCCCGAACCACATCATTCAGAAAAATCGAATCCGAAGACCACTGGATGGCACGGATAAACGCGTCAAAATCCTCATTATTGTCGAAACCCTCGCTTCCTGCCCCGTCCGTAAAGGACTGTTCCAGGAGGTCAGACGGCTCTATGATTCTTGCATCGATCTCAACGGGATTCTTGACCCGATAAAGGATTCGGCTCTTTTGAGATGACTCAATATCCTCGATCGTCAACAAACACTGATTCTTTTCCGGGACATCCGGATTGAACTCATCGACATCTAAAATCTGAAAGAGCTTGCCCCGACAACTGATAATTTTCCCCACTTCAGGTGTATTCATCGTTGTCCCACCTCATATTTCGTTATTTTATCGGTATTATATCATTATTTTAAATAAATGTTTAGTACCAG
Source organism: uncultured Thermotogaceae bacterium (assembly GCA_964631265.1). Lineage (GTDB taxonomy): Bacteria > Thermotogota > Thermotogae > MWEM01 > MWEM01 > CAZVWW01. Next base: position 15,482 of record CAZVWW010000048.1, on the reverse strand, counting down.
CAGTCTTTTATTCAGTTTGGCATAACAGTTAAAAGATATTATTTCATTGAATTCAAAGTTCACCCTTTCTTTGTTCACAACATCCCTTTTGACTACTAAGGGCCAGATTTAATTAAATCATAAGACTATCTCACAGTGTTAACTCTTTGAAGACAGGAATCTGGATGTCAACTTCTCGGAAAGAACACACGTTGTTGCAAAAAAGCGTTGAATAATGTAAAATCGTAGTGAAAAACCAAACAGACGATCCCACCAGATGAAAAGTCATTTTAATCCTGCTCGGTTCCTTCTCGGGCCGGGACCTCTCCGATAAGGGCCTTCCTGTTCTCTCTATCGCCGCATCGGAGGATGGTATTGTCACGCTGGATGAAATCAAAAGCAAAGCGCATCTGCTTCCTCAGACAGCAGAACACGTTATCATCGAAGGAGGCAATCACGCACAGTTCGGAGATTACGGCTGGCAGGAAGGCGATATGCAAGCGGAGATTACAATGGAGGAGCAACTGGATCTAACAGCCAAAGAGATGGTTCAGTTTATTGCGTCACATTAAACCATTAAAAAAGGTTGGGTGTCGATCAGATCAACCCATTCCCACAAAAACCCCGCTCAGATAAGGTATCAGCCATATGAGCCACACCAGGAGACTGAATCGGTGGAAGGTCTTTTGTGATTGGTTGTCCTTCTTCAACAGGACAAAGACAGCCCATATCAGATGGAAGGCCATAAGGGCTATTGCGAGAGCCCCCGTGATACCATGCCAGTTGATACCGGCACTGATTTCCGAACTCTCCCCGGCAATTCTCATCATAATAAGCGTGCCGACAATATCGAAGAAGAGACCGGCAGAGAACAAAGCCGTGTGAAAGAAAGTCAACTGCCTTCTTTTCCTCTCCAGGAAAACGGCGAGGGTGTAGAAGACAAGGGCCAACGTTATGGTAATAATTGATGTTGTTAGCAAATCAGCACCTCACAAATGATTTCATTGGTCGTCTTATGATTTTTTGCCAGATTCTTTGAGGATCAGGAATATCATAACACACTTGCACCTTAGTCTGTTTTAAAACTGATTTGGAATTCTAAAATCTTATCGGTTATGATATACTTAAACGGGTGATATAAGATGAATACATCAAATAAGGTTCTATTTCTGGTTATTATGTTGACATGTGTACTATCCGCCTCAATTCTGTCAGAAAGTATTCAGGCGACGACGACAAGTGACGGAAGGGTCAGACTTTATGAAGATGGATCATGGGAATGGATTATTCAGCCCGGGGAGTATGCCGGTTTTCACAACCCGGAGAATGAGGCAACTCCTATGAATGAGGAAACGAATGTTGAGACGGTCCCTTTCAATTTTGATCAGTTTTCCAACTTTCCGATTGATTATGTCGGTAAATGGACCTGGATCATGGGTGAGGTTTACGATATTATCCAGGAGACGACAGGCGAGGCCATTCGGATTAAGTCCAGAAAGGATAAAGACAGCTGGCTGGATGAACGCGGTGATGTCTTTGTCATTGGTTATCCCGATGAGGATCTTGAGATCGGCGATAAGATACAGATGCTTGTGAAGTTCAAAGGGCTGGGTTACAAGTTTTACAGTAATGTCCCGGCATTTCAATATACTGATAAGAGCAAGATCAGATTTCTGGAGTAAAAAAAAGAGAAGAGCGCATACAAAACATTTATCCGTTTAACCAACGCTTGAAGGTTTCTCACAAGAGATACGCCTTTCATGCAGATTTCGCATTAAAACAACCGTATCTAACGTTGAAATGTCTGAATAAAACTTCGTAGTTGGTTTCCGGATCTGTTTCTTCTGCGCTCAAACCTATATCTGGTTAAATCATTTTTGGCTTTGGAAGTTCTCTTCCGTCCGTTTCCATCAACACTCTTGACATATGATTTGTATTACCTATTTCAATTAAAACACATTTCCCCAGGTTTATTATCGACTGATTTATCCATTCGATTAGGGCGATGGAGTATTTTCTGTAGATCTTTTTGGCCGTTTCCATATCGAAGACTTGCTTGGTTTGCACCATCTTTTCTTCCAGGAATCCGTCTTTATTCTTCGCCCGCAAACTGAATATATAATACATAATATCCCCTCAACTTTCCAATAATTCCCACTCCACTATTACAGACGCAATATCATCGGTTTTTTCTTCACCATCATTTGATGATTTTATTGACGAATTCATCCATTGCCGTCAACGTGCAGCCGTGGAGCGTTGAATGGTCAATATCGACATAAGAGGGCAGCACCCTCACCCCGACCCCGGCCGGATTGAGCGTGTTCTTTTTGATCTTTGAATTGATCTCATCAAAGAGCGTTTGGGGAAACTCGTTTCCCATGCCTCCAATGATGATGAAATCCGGGTTGAGGATGTTGATAAGGTTCTTGATTCCCTGGAGTAGATAGGTCTTCATCTCGTTGCAGATATCAACGGCGAGTGGTTCTGATGCCTTGTATTTCTTAAGGAACTCTCTGAATTTTTCCCTTGTATCCTGTCCTTTCAAAATCTCATTTTCTTCATATTGGTCGATGATCATGTCGATTCCGATATACGTTTCAAGGCATCCGCGGTTACCGCATCTGCAGATCGGGCCGTTCTTGTTGATACTCATATGCCCGATCTCCCCGGCGATGAAATCTTTTCCCGAATAGATAATGTCCCGGATGAGGATGGCCCCGCCGACCCCCTGGGAGAGATAGATGTAGATACCGTTTTTCAGGTCTTTTAATTGTTCATTTAAGGCCTTTTCGCTCTTAAGTGAGAGTTTTGCTTCATTGGCCGTCAAAAGAGAAAAGGGATTGTCAGGTATCCTTTTATTGATTTCATCGTTGATATCGATGTTTTTCCAACCGACATGTGGCAGAGAATAGATGTAATTACTGTCCGTGTCAACCGTTCCCGGCACGGAAAAGCTAATACCAAAGGGATCTGCTTGGCCTTCATAGGATTGTATGATGTGAACGATCCCGTCAAAGAACAGATCAGCATTTTCCGGGGTGTTGATCTCCTCGAGGATCTCAAATGAGTTGTTCAGATAGCCGATCCCAGCCTTTGTCTTTTCCACACCGACGTGAACAATAAAAGATGCCGCGCTTTCTTTTCGGGGTTCCAGCATGATTGAGTTTCGTCCGGGTTGCTCGGATTTCTTTTTTCCTTTTTCATAGACCAGTCCCAGGTCTTTCAACGAGTTGATGATATTTGTGACGGTGCTGGGGTTTAAGCCGGTATGAGCGGCGATCTCTCTTCTGGTGATCCCCGAGGAATAGCGAATCATATTCAGCAATATCTTTTTGTTCGAGCTTCCCATCTTTGTTGCATTAATCGATTTAGGTTTCATTTTAAACACCCCGGCTTGTTCTTGATATACCTGATTATACCTTTTTTTGGCTTCTTTTCAATAAGTCGTATGGATTTAGAGTGTCAACCGTCATTCAAACAAATCGTGGACGCTGCTGAATCTCCCCCTTAAATCACGGTATAACCCTTGGAATTCATTATACAAGCTGTCGTAAATCCCGTATTGTGACGTATCGGGTTCTATGCTTTCCTTAATCTTAACCCAGTTGTCCAGTGCTTCTTCTTTTAATCCGGTTCCCTTTGCTGCCAGCATGGCGGCGCCATAAGCTCCGCCTTCGTCGACTTCGGGTATCAGGATGCTGGATTTGAAATTGTTTGCCAGGATCCTACACCATTCTCTGTTCTTAGCGCCGCCGCCGACAACTCTGATCGCCTTTACCCCGGTTTTTTCCCTGATCAGCTCAAATGAGTCACGAAGTCCAAAGGTTACCCCCTCGATAACGGCTCTGATGATCTCGGCCCGGGTTGTCTTTGATGAGAGGCCAAAGAGGACTCCTCTGGCATTCGGGTCCCGGTGGGGGGTCCTCTCGCCGTTCAGATAGGGTAGAAAGAGTAAACCGCCTGCCCCTGGGGAAACCGCTTTGAGCTGGTTTTCAATCTCTGAAAAATCGTTCTCCATTCTCAATTGTTTCATCATCCAATTCAGGGAATGAGCGGCGGAGAGCATGACCCCCATGTAATACTTTCGGCCCTCTGTCACGTGGCGGAAGAGATGGAGCTTCCCCTCGTAATCCGGTTCCTGTGAATCGGTTACGGTGAATACGGTTCCGGATGTTCCAATGCTGACCATGGTATCTCCGGTGTCTTTAATCCCTATACCGTATGCGGCAACGGCATTATCCGCCCCGCCAGAGACAACAGCGGTCTCGGGCCATCCGAGTTTGTCTGCAATCTCTTTCTTCAGGGTTCCCCTTGTTTCGTTTGATTGGTAAACCGGGGGCAGAGTTGCCCGGTTAATATCGAGTCTATCCAGGATGGGGTCAGACCATTGACCCGAAACAACATCAAAAAAGGCCGTTCCCGAGGCATCTGAGAAGTCTATCCCGAATGATCCGGTTAGTTTGTAACAGATATAATCTTTGGGCAGCATGATTTTGGCGATTCTTCTGTACAGGTCGGGTTCGTTTTCTCTGACCCAGAGGAGTTTTCCGAGGGTGAAGCCTTCCAAAATGGGATTGGAGATCAGATCGATGACTTCTCTTTCGCCATTCAGTTGCTCAGTGGCGTATCGGCATTGTGCGGTTGTTCTCTGATCACACCACAGGATTGCATCTCTTAAGACGCGGTCTTTTTCATCCAGGAGGACCAGGCTGTGCATCTGTCCGGAAAAGCCTATGCCCTGTATGGTGTACTCTTTTGAGCATTTACCGAGGATTGACATCACCCCTTCATACCATGTGTCGGGATGCTGCTCAGCCCAGCCCGGTTTTGGAACCTGCATTTCAAGAGGATAATTGTAACTCTTCATGAGTTTTCCGTTATCATCCACGACGAGCCCCTTTATGCCCGTTGTACCAATATCCAACCCTAAGAACATCAAACCACTCCTCTTTATTATTTATTTTTACAATCAATTAAATTATAACACGCTGAAAAAAGGATATCAAATCCGGATTTTTGTTTTTGCCGTGCTTTCGTATACAATATATAGTAGTAGAGTGGTTTTTTGAAGGCAATAATCAGGGCTTCATTCATACTTTTTCTGAAAAGGCGGTGGTCAGAATGACCTATACGATGGGAGCAATCTTATTTGCATTTGCACTGACACTAATGGCGGGTCTTTCAACCGGCATTGGAGGAGCGATTGCCTTCTTTGCCAAAAAGACGAACACGAGGCTTTTATCCATTGCTTTGGGGTTTTCGGCCGGAGTGATGGTTTATATCTCATTTGTTGAGATTTTAATGAAGTCGATTGATACATTGTCAGAAGAATTGGGAAACATGGGGGATTGGATCGGCGTGGGGTCTTTTTTTGCCGGTATTGTCTTCATTGCTCTGATTGACAAACTTGTTCCCGAGTATGAAAACCCGCATGAAATGCGTAAAGTGGAAGAGATGGGGAAAAAGACTCCCGTAAAAGAAACCGGTGATAACAATAAACGTTTACTGCGAATGGGTTTGTTTTCCGCCGGAGCTATCGGTTTGCATAATCTCCCCGAGGGGTTGGCAACTTTCATAGCCGCCTTGCAGGATCCGGAACTGGGGATCGCCATTACCGTTGCAATTGCCATCCACAACATTCCGGAAGGCATTGCAGTCTCTATTCCAATCTTTTATGCAACCGGCAGCCGGAAAAAGGCCCTTGTTTATTCAATGCTTTCGGGCTTTGCAGAACCGATCGGCGCCCTGATCGGTTTCTTCTTTATATATCTTATCTTCGGACTTAACAACACGGTCATGGGGGTTGTTTTTGCTATCGTGGCCGGTATTATGATTTACATCTCGTTTGATGAACTCCTGCCTGCTGCGGAGGAATATGGTGAACATCACTATTCAATTCTGGGATTAATTGCCGGAATGGCGGTCATGGCTTTCAGTCTGTTGATGTTATGATCAATACTCATTTCAGTTTTTCCCTGGTCAAATAACGCTGGCATTTTAAAAAGAATAAGAAAAGAGAACAATGAGGAGTTATTGTCAAGTCATCGAGAATAATCGGGGATTTTGAAGAATAAACGGGATTCTCATCTTTTGCGATTGTTTAGATTAATTGATACAATAAACAAAAGGCTTCTCTACGATCGTTTTGACAAAAATGGAGGGATTGAAGATGGCTGAAATGAGTAGGGAAAACGTTGAACAATTAACATACGGAATGGTAGGTGGCGGGCCGGGTTCATTTATCGGGCCGGTTCATAAGGCTGCGGTGGAACTGGATGATTCAGCGAATCTGGTGGCGGGCTGTTTTTCCAGGGACATACAAAAGAACAGGAAGGCCGGGAAGCAATGGTTCGTTGATACTGACAGGATCTATTCGGATTATATCGAAATGGCGGAACAGGAATCCAAGAAAGAGAACGGTATAGATTTTGTCATGATCGTGGTTCCCAACAACATCCACTACAAGGTGGCAAAGGCTTTTTTAACAAACGGGATAAACGTTGTCTGCGATAAACCGCTGGCTTTTACGCCGGAAGAGGGACAGGAGCTTATCCGTTTATCCGGAAAGAAGAACTGTCACTTTATGGTGACCTACACCTACACAGGCTATCCCATGGTGCGCGAAGCACGTCAACTAATCCGTTCCGGCGAACTGGGCGATTTGAGGATGGTAATGGCGGAGTATCCGCAGGATTGGCTTTCGGATCGAATAGAGGATACAGATAACAAACAGGCGAAATGGCGTGTTGATCCTGAACAGGCCGGGTTATCGTGTTGTGTTGGCGATATCGGAACACATGTGGAGAATATGGTTCACTTCGTTACCGGGCTGGAGATAGATCGATTATCGGCCAATCTTGACACCTTTGTGAAGGGTCGGGAACTTGATGACAACGCGCGGATTCTCATTGATTACGATAATGGTGCGAAGGGGATTTACTGGTCTTCACAGGTAGCGATTGGCAACGAAAACGGCCTGAAATTCAGGATATACGGAACAAAGGGAGGACTCGAATGGGAACAGGAAACCCCCAACAGGTTGTATTTTTCAAAAAAGGGTGAGCCGAAGAGAATACTAACAAGGGGAAATGGTTACCTTTCCCCTGAGGCTCAGAGACTTTCGAGAATCCCCCCCGGACATCCGGAAGGATACTTTGAGGCCTTTGCCAATCTTTACAGTGCGTATTGCAGCTTATTGAAAGCAGAAAAGAAGGACGTGGAGCCCCCCGCAGATATCCTCTTCACAGATGTCGTCGACGGAACCCGCGGGGTAAAATTTGTCCATGACTGTGTCAAGAGCAGTCGTGAAAACGGGGCCTGGGTAGACGGTTCCTTTGAATACAACGTTTAATGAAGGAGGATGATGATGAGACCTGTCACGTTATTTACAGGGCAATGGGCTGATCTGCCATTTGAAAAGATCTGCTCCATGGTATCAGAATGGGGTTATGATGGGGTTGAGATAGCCTGCTGGGGAGACCATCTGGATATTGAAAAGGCAGCGAATGATAAAGCCTACTGTGAGCAAAAGAAGGAAATCCTGCGCAAAAACAATCTGAAGAGCTGGGCGATCGGCTCTCATATTATTGGTCAATGTGTGGGTGATCTTTATGATAGCCGCCTGGACGGATTTGCACCGGGAGAGCTCGCCGGAAAGCCCGGGGAGATTAAAGAATGGGCCGTTAATCTGATGAAACTGGCTCCAAAGGCTGCAAGGAACATGGATTGTGATGTTGTCTCGGGTTTTACAGGGTCTCCGATCTGGAAATTCTGGTACTCCTTCCCGCAGACGACGCAGGAGATGGTGGATGAAGGATTTGAACTGATTAAGAAACTCTGGACACCGATATTCGACGAGTTTGACAAGTACGGTGTGAAATTTGCGCTCGAGGTTCACCCAACAGAGATTGCCTTTGATTATTACAGCACGAAAAAGTTGATGGAAGTCTTCGACAACAGAGAGACGCTCGGTATTAATTTTGATCCGAGCCATCTTATCTGGCAGGGGATTGAGCCCCATCTCTTCCTGAGGGATTTTGCCGACAGGACTTATCATGTGCATATGAAGGATGCAGCTGTAAGACTCGACGGCCGTTCGGGGATATTAGGGTCTCACATAGAGTTCGGGGATAACCGGCGTGGATGGAACTTCCGTTCTCTCGGTCACGGGGATGTCGATTTTGAGGAGATCATCCGGGAGTTAAACGCCATGGATTACCAGGGACCTCTTTCGGTGGAATGGGAAGACAGCGGGATGGACAGGGAAGCAGGGGCAAAGGAATCTCTTGAATTTGTCAGGCAGGTTGATTTCAAACCATCCGGTCTTTCATTTGATGATTCGATGAAAACCGATTAACCGGGAGGTTTTTATGGCTAAAGAAATCCTGAAGGTAGACGGTATCAGCAAAGAATTTTCCGGCGTCCGGGTATTGAACAAGGCCAGGCTGGATATCCAGCAGGGGGAGATCTTCGGTATTATAGGAGAAAACGGTGCGGGTAAGTCAACGCTGATTAAGATTATCAGCGGGATCTACAAACCCACTGAGGGCAGGATCCTTTTCGAGGGGAATGAAGTCGTCAAATTTACCCCTCAAAATGCCCGGGATATGGGAATCAGTATCATACCTCAGGAATTCAATCTGGTTGATGATTTAAATATTTTTGAAAACATCTTTCTTGGAGAAGAGTTCTCCAAAAAGATACTGCTTGACAAAAAGAGGATGATAAAACGAACGGATGATTTGCTATCTGAATTGCACACGACAATCAATCCAAAAGACATGATTCAGAATCTATCGGTTGCGGAAAAACAGATGGTGGAAATCGCAAAAGCCCTGGCATTTGAGAGCAAACTGCTGATCATGGATGAACCGACAACCGTTCTCACCGGTGAGGAAATCAAAGTGCTCTTCAACATTATGAGAAAGCTCAAGGAATCCGGAGTGACGATCATCTATATCTCCCATAAACTCAGAGAGGTTAAGGAGATTTGTGACCGGGTGATGATTCTGCGGGACGGGGAGCAGATAGATGTCAGTTCTGTTGAAGATCTGTCCGAGCATGATATGGCAACCATGATGGTCGGGAGGGAACTCTCACAACTCTTTCCCGACAAGCTCGAAGCGCAGAATGAGTCAGTGCTTGAGGTTGAAAATCTAACCGTGCCGGGCGTTATTGAGGATGTTTCCTTTGATTTGAGAAAAGGTGAAATTCTCGGATTTGCCGGATTGGTCGGAGCCGGAAGAACGGAGACGGCGGAGGCCCTTATCGGTATCAGAAAGAAAAGTCGTGGAAGGATAAAGCTGAACGGAAAAGAAGTGAAGATAAAGAATCCCATCGATTCTATCGAAAAGGGAATCGCCTATCTATCAGAGGACCGACAGGGAGCGGGGATCATTACAAGCTTTGATATGATCAAAAACATCACGCTTTCATCTTTAGATAAATACTCCTCGGGGTTGATTAACCATAAAAAGGAAAGAAAGCAAACGGAGTATTATGTGGATAAATTCAATATCAATGCGGCTTCGTTGAAAACTGAGCTGGAGTTCTTCAGTGGAGGGAATCAGCAGAAGGTGTCACTGGCGAAGAGTCTCGATACTGATCCGGAGATCTTTATCGTTGATGAACCGACAAGGGGCATCGATATCAATGCCAAGCGGGAAATTTTCTATTTTCTCAACGAACTGGCCTCAAAGGGGATTTCATGTATCTTTATATCATCCGAGCTTGAGGAGATAATCGGCATGTGTAATCGTGGTGTGGTTATGAGAGAAGGTCAGTTGACGGGGCTCCCGGAGAATGAAGAGCTCAATGAAAAAGAGATAATGCTCCATGCTACAGGACTCAAGGGGGTGGCTTAAAAATGAAGTTGAGTAAGCGATTAAAGGGATTTAGTGCCGATAAATGGGGACCGCTATTAGCACTCCTGGTGTTGTTTGTCATTTCATCGTTTGCAAGTCCGTATTTTTTAAAGACCCGGAATCTGCTCAACATTCTCAGGCAGGTTTCCTATACGGGGATCATCGGGCTTGGTATGACATTTGTCATCATCACCGGTGGTATCGATCTTTCTGTCGGCTCAATGACCGCCTGGGCCGGAGGGATCAGTATCCTGGTGTTGAATGCCCTCGGAGGCGGTCCATGGGCGATATTTGTAACCATACTGGCTGCAATTGGCGTTGGTATGGCATCGGGTGCCTTTAATGGCATTATCATAACGAAAGGGCGGGTTGCCCCCTTTATTGTGACTGTTGGTACAATGGCCATCTTCAGATCCCTAACGCTTTACATCAGCGGTGCTGGAGAGTTCAGATCTCAGAGCAACCTCTTCCCGGAGATTGGAATGGGCGATTTTCTCGGCATTCCCTATCCGGTATGGGTCTTCATCGGGCTTGCTGTTTTGTTCTGGATGATTTTGAATCATACCAAATATGGTCGGTATCTGTGTGCGATCGGCTCAAATGAGAAGGTGGCCAAATATTCGGCCATCAATGTGGATAAGATACGGTTCTGGGCCTATTCTATCGTCGGGATGGTTGTGGGTGTGACATCAGTTCTGCTTGCCGCAAGACTTAACTCCATCAGCTCTTCGGGAGCGGGTCAGAGCTACGAACTGGATGCCATCGCCGCCGTCATCATTGGGGGAACATCGATGTCCGGAGGCAGTGGTACGATCATTGGAACGGTTATCGGGGCGATCATACTCGGAATTGTCAACAACATGCTGAATATGCTCGGGGTCTCCCCTTATCTGCAGGGAACCGTCAAAGGACTTGTGATAATTGCCGCTGTTTTGATTCAGAGAAAGAAAAAGTGATTTGTCACCCTATAAAGGGAATTCTTAGGAGGTGTGTTATTGTGAAACGTACTGTTGTTTTGAGCTTTGTTCTAATAGCCTTATTGGTATTCACAGGAGCACTTTTCGGAGCTGAGAAGTTAAGGATTGGTGTTTCAATCCCCTCAGCTGATCACGGTTGGACAGGCGGTATTGTCTGGTGGGCCCAACAGGCTGTAAAAGATTGGGAAGAAAAGGATCCGGATGTGGAGTTCTTCCTGGTAACGGCAGATTCACCTGCGAAACAGGTGGGGGATGTTGAGGACCTCATGGTTAAAGGAATCGATGCACTCGTCATCCTTGCCCATGATTCAGCTCCGTTGACACCCATTGTTGAAGAGGTTGCAGAAGAGGGCATATTTGTCGTTTCTGTAGACAGAGGTCTGACAAAACCTGTTGAAGATGTATATGTTGCCGGAGACAATCCCGGTCTGGGCAGGGTATCTGCGGAATGGATGGCAGATGCGATGAATGGAAAAGGCAAGATCCTGGTCCTTGAGGGCATCCCCTGTGTGATTAATACAGAACGGGTTGAGGCCTTCAACGCGGTTATGGAAAAATATCCGGACATCGAGATACTGGACTCACAGCCCGCTTACTGGAGCACACAGAGAGGGTTGGAGATCATGGAGAACTATCTGCAGAAGTACGACGATGTGGATGCTGTCTGGGCACAGGACGACGATGTACTCAAGGGCGTTCTTCAGGCATACCGGGAATCCGGCAGAGATGATATCGATATCTTCCTCGGCGGGGCCGGCTCAAAGGATATTATTAAGATGGTAATGGAAGATCATCCGCTCGTGAAAGCCGATGTCACTTATCCACCTTCCATGATTGCAACGGGAATCAGCATGGCGGTTATGTCGCTCAGAGGAGAGAGGCTTAACGGATTCTATCAGCACAAGATACCATCCGAGATAATACTCGCAGCAGAACTCGTAACACCCGAGAATGCAGAGGAATATTACTTCCCTGAATCCGTATTCTAAGATAGAATCATCTAATACCCCGGGAGCGCTTTCCGGGGTATTCTTTTCTAATGACCGGTTGTTGATCGTGTATTAATGCAGTGTATTTTTTTTGACGTATAATTATTTGCTTTAAACAATAAATATATGCAAAAAACGAAACATCATACAGCTGAGATGCCATGATTATCAATATTTCCTCGTAATCGGCGATAATCGACTTTGGACTTTTAATAGTTTATTGATACAATTAATATACAAAATCCCAAGCTTACACATAAGAAGGTGATGGAATGTTTAAGAAAGATGACTATTTTCCCGGTACAGACAAAATTGAATATAAGGGAAAGGATTCAAAAGATCTACTGAGCTTCAGACATTACGATCCTGATGCTGAGATAGCGGGAAAGAAGATGAGAGATCATTTAAGGTTCTCCGTGGCCTACTGGCATACATTCTGCAGAGAAGGGGCCGATATGTTTGGCGCGGATGTCAACAATCGTTCATGGAACCGGTTTTCAGATCCGTTGGATCGTTCTCTGGCGAAAGCGGATGCCGCCTTTGAATTTATGAACAAACTCGGGGTGGATTACTTCTGCACCCATGACAGGGACCTCTCACCGGAACTTGATACGTTGAGAGAGACGAATAATATGCTGGACAAAGTTGTCTCACATATCAAGGGACTCATGAATGACACCGGAATAAAACTCCTGTGGGGGACGGCCAATCTCTTTGTCAGTCCAAAATTCATGCACGGTGCTTTCAGCGCTTCCGAATTTGATGTGATGGCCTATGCCGGGGCACAGGTTAAGAAGATGCTTGAGATCACGAATGAGTTAAACGGTGAAAATTACGTTTTCTGGGGCGGTCGGGAAGGTTATGAGACGCTCCTCAACACCAATATGAAGCTTGAGCAGAACCACATTGCGAAGATGTTCAAGTTGGCACAGGATTATGCCAAACAGATCGGGTTCGAGGGGACGTTCCTGATTGAACCGAAACCAAAAGAACCCACCAAGCATCAATACGATTACGATGCGGCCAACGCGGTTGCCTTTTTAAAGGCCAATAACCTTGAAGGATTTAAACTCAACATCGAGGCCAATCACGCCACCTTGGCGGGGCATACATTCCAGCATGAACTGAGATATGCCCGAATAAACGACATGCTGGGCAGTGTGGATGCCAATACAGGCGATCTCCTGCTCGGATGGGATACCGACCAGTTCCCCACCAATATCTACTCAACAACACTGAGCATGTACGAGATCCTCAAGAACGGCGGAATAGCACCGGGCGGACTTAATTTTGATGCCCATGTCCGGAGGCCCTCCTATGAGAAACTCGATCTCTTCTATTCTCACATTGCCGGTATGGATGCTTTTGCCTTTGGTTTAAAGGCTGCTCAGAGGATTATTGAAGACGGCAG
>CAZVWW010000048.1:0-2160 GCA_964631265.1 uncultured Thermotogaceae bacterium | reverse complement strand
TGGATGCTTTTGCCTTTGGTTTAAAGGCTGCTCAGAGGATTATTGAAGACGGCAGGCTCGATGAATTTGTAGCGAAACGCTATGAAACATTTGAATCTGAAAAGGCCCTGCAGTTTGAAGAGGGTAAGTTGAGTCTAAGCGATATGGATGCCTATATCCGCGACAAAGAGGTTTCTCTTCCGGCGTCGGGAAGACAGGAGATGCTTGAGGGAATCTTGAACGATGTGGTTTTTAATTAGTAATCAGAATGTTAATGGAAGAGTTTATAAAAGACTCCGAAAAGATCAGGATAAAGAAAAGAGCTAGAAAGTAAAGTGTTATGGTGGGTCATTTTTTAAAATAACTCGGGGAAACCCGAAAATAACGTGGAGGTGTGTTTTATGAAGAAGTTTGTTGTTTTTTCTGTTGTATTGCTTTTTGTCTTTGCCGGTATTGCTTTTTCGAAAGAAATAACCCTTTGGGATGTTGAGACGACATCCGTTTTGGGTAAGATCGTTGATCAACATGCTGAAGATTTCATGTATTTCAATCCGGATTATGATTTTGAGGTTGTTCATATTCAGAACGATCCGTACAAGACGAAGTTAAAGGTTGCCATGGGCTCAGGGACACCACCGGATCTGTTCTACACATGGGGCGGCGGACCGCTTCTGGAATATGTTGAATCCGGTATGGTTGAACCACTCGATAAGATTGAGCCATTCCTGAGAGACAAGTATATCTCTTCCTCCTTCAGTGCGATTACCTTTGACGGGCATGTTTATGCTGTTCCCTGGCAGGGTTTGACAGGGGTCTTTTTCTGGTACAGAAAGGATATCTTCGAGAATCTGGGGCTTGAAGTTCCCGAAACCTGGGAAGAATTTGAGACTGTCTGTGAGACGTTGAAGGACAATGATATCATTCCCATCGCGCTTGCCGGAAAGAACAAGTGGACGGAGTCTTTCTACTATATGTATCTGGCCGACAGAATCGGCGGCCCGGATGCCTTTAAGGATGCCTGGGCCAGAAAGGGTGACGCCAGTTTCGACAGTGAGCCGTTCGTAAAAGCGGCTGATATGATTCAGGATATGGTTAAAAAGGACTATTTCCCAAGAGGATTCAACGGGATGGACGAGGATGTTGGAGCTGCGCGTGTACTGCTTTATTCCGGTAAAGCGGCTATGTACCTGATGGGAACGTGGTTCCCGAATACAATGGCGAATGAAAATCCGGATATTGCGGACAAGATCGATTTCTTTAATTTCCCGTCAGTTGAAGGCGGAAAAGGCGATCCCACCAATCTGATAGGCAGTGCCGGACAGGGTTTTATTGCCTTGACAAGCACCAGTGATGAAAAGGTTAAGGCCATGGACTTTCTCAGGAATTACATTGAGGATCCGACATGGATTAGAAAGAGTGTGGAATCAGGACTTGTTCCGCCCGTTAAACATGCTTCAAGCTATGTTGCAGATGATCCATTGTTAGCAAAGATCGCCAGATTGTTCCAGAATGCCAACCATGTTCAGATGTACTACGATCAGTATCTGCCACCGGAACTTGGGGAAAAACACAAGGACATCGTCCAGCAAATATTCGGACTCGATATCACCCCTGAGGAATCAGCTGAAGAACATGAAAAAGCCGTAAAGGAATTCTTGTCAAGATAGAACGAAAAACCCCCGGCCGTTTTTCAACGGTCGGGGAGTATATTTTTTAAGGGTGATTTTCGGTGCGTTCTCAGAAGAATGTCCATAATTTTATTGTTGCAATGGGATTTTTATCCCCTGCCTTGTTCTTTTATCTCTTGTATTTTGTGATACCGGTCCCCATGTCTTTCTTCTATTCCTTTTTTAACTGGAACGGTATTACAGCTGACATGGAATTTATCGGTTTCAGAAACTGGAACACTCTCTTCGGGGACAGTGTTTTCTGGAGAAGTGTTGTCAACAACTTTGTTCTGGTCATCATGTCGATCCTGATACAGATTCCGATCGGTATCCTGCTCGGAACGCTGGTTTCTTCAAAGTTGAGAGGGGCAAAACTCTTTAAACTGTTCTATTTTGTTCCAATGACCCTTTCCGCAGTGGCTATCGGGTTGATCTGGGTCTTTATCTATGATCCGAATTATGGGGTAATCAACGAATTTCTGGATGGTGTTGGATTAAGCCATCTCGCAACAGG
>CAZVWW010000047.1:0-16010 GCA_964631265.1 uncultured Thermotogaceae bacterium | reverse complement strand
TATCGTCGTTTTCGACGAATCGGCGTCGAATGTCGAAAACGGGTTTTCGACGAGGCTTAAAATCCGGCTTTTTCAAAAACCCGTCGAAAACTCACGGGTGCCTCTTTTAAAGCAATATACAAGCTTCGTCGAATACTAACCCCTCGCTCCGACTCCCCCGGAGTGGAGCGTAATATCAACCGAACGCCCTCCCCGGGACGTTTCCCGGAGGTTTTGTCAGAAAAGTTTGCAAAATCAAGGGGGCGGGAAATCAGGGAAAGAAACGAAAAACGGACCATTTTCGGCCCGTTTTTGATCGTACTATTATGATGCTACTCAATCAATTCCAAGTGCGTTTTCGTCAAATTCCAAAGGCTACCTCACCGTTTCAAGTCCCGGTATTGCGAGTTTCTTTTCCAGGCGGTTCAACAACCAGGTCATGATCAGGACAACGGCGAGATAAATCAGGGCGACGATCAGGTAGACTTCAAAAAACAGGAAATTCCGGCTGGCGATGACCTTTCCGGCCTCCATCAGTTCCTGCGCCCCTACAATATAAGCCAGCGATGTGTATTTTAAGAGATAGATGAACTCATTGGTCCACGCGGGGATGGCACGCCTCACGGCCTGGGGAAGGATGATGTTCCAGATGGCCTCTCTTTGGGTCATACCGAGTGATCGGGCAGCCACCATCTGCTGCTCTTCGATCGATTGAATGGCTCCTCTGGTATATTCCGCCTGATAGGCGGCGCTGTTGATGATAAATCCCAGTATCGCCGCTCCGAAAGGGGTCATCTTGATGCCGTAAATCGGGAGACCAAAGTAGAAGATGAATATCTGAACCAGCATGGGGGTCCCTCTGATGATCTCAATAAATCCCGTTACAATAGCCGCCGGGAATTTCTTGCCGTAGACCTTGATGAAGG
This sequence comes from uncultured Thermotogaceae bacterium, assembly GCA_964631265.1. GTDB lineage: Bacteria > Thermotogota > Thermotogae > MWEM01 > MWEM01 > CAZVWW01. The sequence goes on along the minus strand of CAZVWW010000047.1, from coordinate 15,105 downwards.
CGAAAATTGTTCCGATGATTGTTCCAAAAAGCATCGCGATGGCAGCCATCAAAAGGGTTAATCCCAGACCATGCAGAAGCTTAGGCCATTGATTGACGATGATATCAATATAGACCTGCATCATTCATCACCTTCACCGTAAAGCTCGGTTAGTTTGAAGAGGAATTCCCGGGTTCTGCCATGATCCGGCTTCTTGAACATCTTATCAGGGGAACCCTCCTCCACGATCACACCATCTTCCATGAAGATGATCTCGTCGGATACGGTTCTGGCAAAGCCCATCTCGTGGGTAACGATGAGCATCGTCATCCTGTTCTCCGCCAAATCTTCCATAACACTGAGAACCTCACCGATTAATTCGGGGTCAAGCGCTGATGTCGGTTCATCGAAGAGGATGATCTCGGGTTGCATGGCCAGGGCCCGGGCTATGCCAACCCTCTGCTTCTGGCCGCCGGAGAGTTGGGCGGGATATTGATCCGCCTGTTTCATCAGACCGACTCTTTCCAGTTCTTCAACGGCAATCTCCTCGGCCTCTTTCTTATGCATCTTTTTCACCTTGGTCAGACCGACCATGATATTTTTCTTTGCCGTTAAATGATTGAACAAACCAAAATCCTGGAAGACAAAGCCGATACGCTGCCGGAAGCGGTTCATGTTCTCGGCGGACGTAATGCACTCGTCCTTCAGATAGATCTCTCCGCTGTCCGGCCGGACGAGCTGATTGATACAGGTCAGCAGAGTGCTTTTTCCGGTCCCGCTGGGACCGATGATAACCTTTGTGTCGCCTTCATTCATGATAAAGCTGACATCTTTCAACACGACGTTCTCGCCAAAGCTCTTTCGCAGATTCTTGACTCTGAGTAGTGGAGATTGCTTTTTATCATTCATTTTATCGTCTCCTTTATATCAAATCCCGGTATGGACAGCTTTCCTTCCAGGGCAACCAGACTCCTGTTCAGCGTAATGCTGATAACAAAATAGATGGCCGCGATGGCAAGGAATATAACCATTGGTTCATAAGACGTGGAGATGATGTAGCGTCCCTCTCTGACCAGTTCTGTTACACCAAGCGCATACGCAAAAGAGGAGTCTTTGAGAACAATGGTGAACTCGTTGGCCCACGGCGGCAGCGCCACCCTGAAGGCCTGGGGCAGAATGACATTCCTGAATCCCTGCATCTTTGACATGCCGAGGGATCGTGATGCCCGCATCTGTGATGAATCAATGGAGAGGATGGCTCCGCGGAAGATCTCCGATTGATACGCCCCGCTTCGCATTCCGAGTCCCAGCACACAGGCGAGATAGGGGGAGAAATTGACGCCGACTTTGGGGAATCCGTAATAGATCAGGAAAAGAATGACAATACCGGGGATACTCCGTAAAACTCTTTCGTAAACCGTAACAACAGCCTTGACCCACTTTGGACCGTACACCTGTCCAAACGAGAATGGAATGGCAATGACAATGCCCAGCCCAAGTGTTAGAAATGTCAGCTGTATGGTGACCCATGTTCCCTTCAATAAAATCGGTAAAGAATCTATGAGAAGTTGTAGTTTATCGATGGTCGTCCCCTGCCTTTCGATATATTTATAAAGGGCAGAAAATTAATTTCTGCCCTCTTTGTAACCGCTATTGCTGAGTTATTCTCAAGTTATTAGAAATATTTCTTGATCAGTTCATCGACCGTTCCGTTTTCCTGTAGTTTGGCAAGGCCCTCGTTCATGAGTTCGAGCAGCTCTGTGTTGCCCTTCTTAACAGCTATCCCGTACTGCTCTCCGGATTTGATAACACCGATCGTCTCAACATCTTTGACCTTTGAGAAACGGTCTGCAACCGGTGAATCCAATACGACGGCATCAATGTTACCGTTCTCGAGATCGGTCATGGCCAGGACAAAGGTATCGTATCTTCTGTATTTTCCGGTCAGGATGCCTGTCTTTTCAAGGTTTTCCTCAACCCAGAGATCGCCTGTTGTACCGGTCTGAACACCGATGTCATGATCGCCGAAGAGGACCGTTATGGTATGGTCGGACCCCTCTTTGACCGATATGTTCTGATCGGCAGACCAGTAAGGATCCGAGAAATCCACGGCGTTTGCTCTCTGTTCGGTGATTGTCATCCCTGCGATGACAATATCGAGGTTTCCTGACATCAAACCGGGAATCAATGAATCAAAGCTCATATCCACGATTTCAACTTCAAAACCCATCTGATCGGCCATTTCCCGGATCAGGTCCATGTCAAAGCCGACGTACTCACTGTTCTCAACGTATTCAAATGGTGGGAATCCGGCGCTGGTACCGACTCTGTAGGTCTTTGCAAAGCCAAACGAAACAACTAGGATCGAAATAAGAATAACGAACAAAACTTTTTTCATAATGTACCCTCCTGTTTTTTTGAAATGCATATTGTTTTTGATTCTTTATCAAGCAGTCTGATTGAAGCCTCTTGTACATGTAATTATATCATAAATTGCGTTAAAAATCTTCTTTAAAAAAAGAGACCGCCGATGTTGAAAACAAGGAAGGAAACTACGTAGGCCAGCGCAAAGAGATAGAGGGCTGTGAACCACATCCATTTCCAGCCAATCTCCTGTTTGATGGTGGCAAGAGCCGCGAGACACGGCGTGTAAAGCAAAACGAAGAGCATAAATGAATAGGCCGCCAGCGGGCTGGTGAAAACGGTTTGCAATCCCTGTATGAGATCGCCTTTCATCCCGGCCTGGGCATATTCTGCAATACCTGAAAACTCCTGGCCGACAAAGAGGGTGCCGAATGTTCCAACGACAATCTCCTTTGCCAGGATACCGAATATGAGTGCGACTGCCGCTTCCCATCCCTCGAAACCGAGTGGTTTGAAGATGGGGGCTATTGCTTTGCCAATATCGCCGATAAGATTCTCCTGCGGGGCTGAATCGATCCCCCCCGGTATGATGGAGAGCAGCCAGACCACAATGACGGCCGCAAAGATGATGGTGCCGGCCTTTTTAACAAAGGACCAGGTGTTACGGAAGGCCTGCCCGAAGGTCTCTTTCCCGCTTGGCCATCGGTATGGGGGAAGCTCCATGATGAAGAGGGTGTCCTCGGACTTGAAGAGCGTCTTCTTAAAGATTCTGGCCATTAAAATGGCAAAGAGAATGCCGAGCATATAAAGGGAGAAGGTAACCGTTCCCTGCTGGTTCGGGAAGAAAATGCCTCCCAGAAGTGCGTAGACCGGAAGGCGCGCACCGCAGGACATAAGCGGTGTGACGAGTATCGTGATGATCCGGTCTTTTCTTGATTCGAGAGTTCTTGCCGCCATGATACCCGGCACCGTGCAGCCAAACCCGAGCAACATCGGAATAAACGACTTCCCGTGCAGTCCCAGGGCATGCATAAACTTGTCCATAACAAAGGCGGCACGTGACATATAGCCCACATCCCCGAGAAAGGATATGAAGAGAAAGAGCACAAAGAGCTGCGGCAGAAAGACCATGAAGGCCCCGAGCCCTCCTATCACGGCATCCGTGATAAAGGCCGTCAGCCATGTGTCCGGCATGACGGAAACCAGATAGTCACCGAGCAGACTGAACCAGCGGTCGACCCATTCAACGAAGAAGCCGCCGACAAAAAAGGCCAGCTGGAACATCAGCCACATGATCAGAGCAAATATGGGTATTCCCCAGAACCGATGGGTGATCACAGCGTCGATCTTTGTTGAGAGTCTCTCACGCTGTTCTTCCGTGGTGACACGGTGCACAAACTCTTTGGCAATCCCGTGAATAACGGCATATCTCTCCTCAGCCAGGGTGATGTCCGGTTCGTTTCCCGTTTCCTTTTCCATCTCGTTGAGTTTCTGTTCAAGTTGCTTTTTTTGCGATTCATTAAGCCTCTCGTAAACAGGTTCGTCCCCTTCCAGGGCTTTGATGGCAAACCATCGCTTGACTGAAGATTCATAATGACCGGAAAAGAGCCGGGCCAGATCGTCAATCCGTTTTTCAAGGGACTCTGAAAAGGAAAGGATTTTCGGTTTCCTGGATTCTAACGCCGCTTTGGCCATCTCCGACTTGAGTTCCTCGATGCCTCTTTTCCGGTTGGCCACGGTCTTAACAGCGTGTATGTTCAGATAGCTTGACAGGCCCTTTTCATCGATGCTGATGCCGAGTTTTTTCGCCTCATCATCCATGTTTAAAACAAACATGACGGGACGCCCCATCTCAATGATCTCAAGGGCAAGGTAGAAATTCCGCTCAATATTCGATTGATCCATGACGATAACGGTCAGATCGGGGTTTTGTTCGATAATAAAATCCCTGGCAACCTTCTCGTCCAGGGAATTGGCGGATAAACTGTAAGTCCCCGGCAAATCGATCAGCTTGAATGCCTCTCCGTTGTGATGCAACTGGCCTTCCTTCCGCTCAACAGTCACTCCCGGCCAGTTTCCCACATGCTGATGCGCCCCCGTGAGCGCGTTAAAGACAGACGTCTTACCACTGTTGGGATTTCCGCATATGGCGATTGTCTTCATCGATATCTTGTCCCTTTCGTTTTAATAAGTGTATATGCCTCAGGCTCTTCATCCGCGTATTGATAGAATTGCCTTATTTCCTCCAAAAAGTGACCTTAAACTGGTTATTTTCAATCTGATTGTCGAAATCAACCGTTATATCATCTTTTTCGCAGGCCTTCATCATTCTTTTTACGCCCATGCCGGTTCCTCTGTAAGGAATACCTTCAATATCTTTTATATGAGATAACAGAATGGGGTTTCTTGAGATGTGAACACCGGACTTAATCGATTCCACTGTAAGTGTGTTTGGTAATGTTCCCGGGTTGATGAGTTCCACCCGGTTGTCAAAAACGAAGATCCTGATATTACTCTGGATATAATAGTTTCTGTGTACAACCGCGTTAATCAACGCCTCTTCCAACGCTATTGAAGGGATTTCCAAAACTCCGAGACTATTCACGTGCTGTCCTCTTTGAACCCTTCTCAACTGCCTTTTGATAAACGCCAGGGTCTCCTCGTACAAAATGAGCACGTTTCCCTTGATATCTTCACTTTCTTTATAGTCTTTGAGTCCCGGATCATTCCCATACCAGGAAACAGCAGAAATTTGATATTGAGAAAACAAGGGATAACGCCGTTTCCCCAAAAGTAATAAACCGGCCAAAGTGCAGTGGCCATCTTTTAAGATTTTCATGTTTTCAAGAGATTTTTCATCCTCTGCAGTTATCTCTTCTTTTTCATTGCCTGTTTTCTTTTCCAAAAACGTCTTCAACATCCGGGGATCAAGATCATTGATAGAGGTTCCCTGGATGGGTTGTTCATCCGCAAAAATATTAAACGATTCCTGCAAGAGTCTTCTCATTTCTTTGAGATTATCACTGTTAAATGACATCTATACCCCTTTTTAGATGATCAGATTCCTTTATTATTTCAATCCTCACCGGTCTCAACGTCCACACAGGAGGCTTCCGTTTTTCTCAGGGTGAGTTTGTAGCCTCTCACTGTCAGTTCAATGGGATCGCCCATCGGTGCCACTTTTGAGACTTTTATCTCAACACCGGGGGTCAGTCCCATGGCCATGAGCCTCTGTCTGATGGCGCGATTGCCCGCTATTTTTTTGACTTTTCCGTCGTCTCCGGTTTTCATTTTGCTGAGCTGCATATTCTGTGCCTGTCCCGGTTTAACCGGCCGGGGTGACATCGATCTTGGATGCGATGCCAACACCGAGCCCGTACTGGGAATCGTTCAACTGGACAACAACCGGTCCGCCGTAATGTCCGTTTTTAACGGATATCGAGATTCCTTCGGTGATGCCCATTTTCGCGAGTCTGTTTCGGACACTGTGTCCGCCTTTTATATTATTCACTTTAAACGTTCCTTTTCCTGCAAATGTCAATGGCATAATAATCCCTCCATCTTGCTCAGTGTATATGCCTAAGCTTAGTCGCCCGTGCTTATATATACTACTCTTATTATAATACACCAGCCTACATTTGTCAACCGGGGTTATAACTCCCTATCACTGATTCACATAATCGGTGATGTTGGAGAGGCCCTTTCTGCTTCCAAGGACCATGAGGGAATCATTCGGGAGGATCCGGGTCTCGCCGGTCGGGCCGAATATGGTGTCATCGCCCCGTCTTATGGCGATGATCATCACCCGCATGGTCTTTGACAATCCCAGCTCCATGAGTGTCTTGTTCACCACCGGACTCTTCTCGGAAACCTTGACCTCTTCGATTCTGAACTCCTGGTTTCCAAAGGCCATGACATCGAGAAAGTTTACCTTGTCCGGTTTTGTGGCGATTCTGGCCATCCGGATACCGGTTATCTGAGCATCCGCCACGACACTGCTTGCACCGGCATAGACCAGTTTGTTGGAGGCGTTGACCTCCGAGGCCTTTGAGATAATATTCAGGCCCGAGTTCAGGGTTCTTGCGCTGAGCACGACATAGACGTTGAGCGAGTCGGTCGGCAGGGTGGTGATGATGGAGCCCGCGTTTTCGATACCGGCCTTTATGAGGGTATCCTCTTCCGTTGCATCCCCCAGGACATACGGAAAGTCATTTTCCATGAGTTCCTTCATCTTGTCTATCGTCTCCTGGTTCTCATCGACAACCACGAAGTTTCTGTTCTGCTTGATCAGTTCGAGCACCACGTATCTTGCCGTTTTTCCGGCACCCACGACGATGACATGCTTTTTGAGTTTTTCTATCATTTTCCGGTTCCTCCTTATCTTCATCAGCAGACCCAGACGCCCCTCGACAACCGTTCCCGTTATGGATGATACCCCGTATAAGACAATGCTGACACCAAAGGCAATCAAAATCATGGTGAAGATGTGACCGGCAGAGGATACACCGCCCGGAAAACCGTAACCGACTGTGGAGACGGTAATAGATGTTAGAAAGAGGGCATCTTCCAGGGACATGTCTTCGATGATCATGTAACCGATTGTTCCGAAGATCATGATACCGACGACCAGTACGGTTATTAAGATGATCTGATTAAATAGCGTCCTGCCGGGATTCGTGTCGTTCAACATCTCACCCTTTGAAAGAATAATTTCACCTTTATCATACCACAAAGAAAGCACCCCGCGTTGAGGGGGGCGGGGTACTTTCCTTCAATTGGAGATGATTATTAGCTTGGTTGAATTATAGCAGCATTGTATTTGATAGAGCAAGAAAATCCGGATTTTGTATCAAGGCTTGTGTTTTTGCGCAACAACAACTTCCCGGAAAAAGGGGAGTGGTCATTTATGATATGATAGAGGAAAATCCATCCAGGAAGAGGTTGAATGAAGTTGACTTATCAAGAGATGATCGCCAGGATCGCTGGAGAATTGAATGTAAAAGAGAAGCAGGTGCGGAGTGCGGTTGAGCTGCTCGATGATGATAAGACCATTCCGTTTATCTCCCGCTACAGAAAGGAACAGACGGGTGCACTTGACGAGATTCAGATCAGAGAGATCGCAGACCGGATCAAGTACCTGCGCCGGCTTCAGGAGCGAAAAGAGGAAGTCCTGTCCATCATTGATGAGCAGGGAAAATTAACGGGAGAATTGAAAAAGAACCTGGAAGAGGCTCAGACGCTTCAACGGGTGGAGGACCTTTATCTGCCCTATAAGAAGAGAAAGAAGACGAGAGCAGACAAGGCCAGGGAGAAGGGCCTCGAACCGCTGGGTGACTGGTTGCAAAAGACGCTTGAAAAAGATGCGGCCTATGTGAGCTCGTTTGTTGAGCCGGAAAAGGGCGTTGAAACTCCTGAGGAGGCACTTTCAGGCGCGCTCGATATCATCCGGGAGGAGATTGCCAACACGCCGAAGATCCGCGAGATGCTGCGGAACAATCTGAGGCAGCAGGCCGATATCATAACGGATCAGGCCTACGGCCCGGACCCGGACGGGCTCTACAAGGATTTTTATACGTATCGGAGACGAGTCGGGGAGATTCCCCTTTACCGGATCCTTGCCATCAACCGGGCGGAGAAGGAAGAGGTCATCACCGTTAAGCTCGATATGAAGCATCATCCCATCAAGCACATCATGAATATGGCCGGGTTGAAGACCAAACTGGGCTATTATGAAGAATTGAAGGCAACGGTGGAAGACTCGTACAAGACGCTTCTCTTCCCCTCGGTTGAGCGGGAGGTCCGAAAGGAGATAACCACCAGAGCCCAGGAGAGGGCCATCAAGGTCTTTGCCAGGAATCTCAGGAGTCTCATGCTGACCCCGCCGATTAAGAACAAAAGGGTACTCGGGATTGATCCGGGATTCCGGACGGGATGCAAGTGCGCAGTTGTGGACGAGAACGGGATATACCGCGAGCACGGCACCATCTACCCGCATCCGCCGCACAATGCCGCTCAAGAAAGCGAGGAAACGGTTCTCAGATTTGTTGAGATGTATGATATCGATATTATCTCCATCGGAAACGGCACAGCATCGCGCGAAACGGAGAGCTTTGTCGCCCGGCTCCTGGAGAAAAACAAGGAGCTGAACACCTCCTATATCATCGTGTCCGAGGCGGGAGCCTCGGTTTATTCGGCTTCAGAGAATGCGATTGCAGAATTCCCGAGTCTCGATGTGACAACACGCGGGGCCATTTCAATCGCCAGGAGAGTGCAGGACCCGATGGCGGAGCTGGTCAAGATACCGCCTGAATCCATCGGGGTTGGCATGTATCAGCATGATCTGAACAGGAAGGACCTGAACCACGCCCTTGAACGTGAGGTGGAATCCGCCGTCAACTTCGTTGGGGTGGATATCAACAGCGCGTCTCCTTTCCTCTTGCAGTACATTTCAGGCTTAAACAAAAAGACCGCCTGGAATATTCTCGATTATAAAAAAGAAACAGGCATCTTCAAATCAAGGGCCGGTATTAAAAAGGTGAAAGGTATTGGACCGAAGGCCTTTGAGCAGGCCGCCGGTTTTTGCCGGGTTCCCGAATCAAAGAATCCGCTGGATAACACCATCATCCATCCCGAGAAATACCCCGGGACTAAGCGGGTGCTCGAACATCTCGATTTATCGCTGGAACGCTTAAGAGAAGACAGAGGGGTGATGGCAGCGGCACTGAGAGAAGCGGATCCCTCAAAACTGGCTCAAGAACTGGATATGAACCGTATAACGGTTGAGGATATTATCCGGGCTCTGACAACGCCTTATATCGATCCAAGAGAGAGCTTTCCCCAGCCCATCCTGAAAAAGGATGTCAAGAAGATTGAGGACCTCAAAGAAGGGATGAGATTACAGGGGACCGTGCGAAACGTGGTCGATTTCGGCGCTTTTGTGGATATCGGTGTTAAAAGGGACGGGCTCATCCACAAATCAAAATTCCCCCGAAACACTGATCCCCTCGAGGAGACCTATGTGGGCAGCATTGTCAATGTTTGCATATTGTCCGTCGACGTGAAGAGAGGACGCATCTCGCTGGGTTTCTCAGAATGAGACCCAGTTGAACCGGCTGATGATTAGATAGGTGATGATGGAAACCGAGCCGCCCAGGGCGGATCCCCATATCAGATCGATGATGGTGATGAATCCGGGCCAGTCTTTTAAGGTGGCATAGTTCGTCAGGTCGTATGTGGCGTATGTGATGAAACCGAAGAACATCCCGGCAAAGAGCGCATACTGCCAGCTCCCTTTCTCAAGGGCCGGGGAGATGACGAAGAAGACAAGCCCGATAATGTAGAGCAAATAGAACCCCATGGCCGCCCCCCAGTTGGGGGTCTCCTTCATGATGAAGCCGAGATACCGGCTGTAGATGTTTTTGGCAACGACACCCAGCCAGATTAAATCAATGGCAAAAAAGGCCACAAATGCCGTCAGATAGATCTTGATAAAGTCAAACATGCTTTTCAGTCTCCTTTGTCAGTCAGGATACGTTCTTCACATTTCTCAAAAGTGTTTTCACATCGAGGATCAGGGCAACGCTGCCGTCTCCGAGGACCGTCGCCCCTGCAAAGTTCTTGATCTTTTTGAAGTTCTCTTCCAGGGATTTGATGACGATCTGATACTTCCCAACCACCTCATCGAGGATCAGGGCGAGGTACTTGTTTCCCGATTGAACGATGACCAACATGTTGTTGGATTCCGCCTGGTAATGCATGTATTCGCCGAGATTGATCACCGGGATATACCCCCCTCTGAATGAGAGGGCGGTCGTGTTGTTGACGTTGTGGACGCTTTTCGGATCCAGCGGTTGGAAGCTGACCACGGACTGGATCGGGATGATGAGTTTGTTGGTTCCGACACGGACGAGGATACCGTCAATGATGGCCAGCGTCAGCGGGATATGGATGGTAAACTCCGTGCCCTCCCCCTTTTCGCTGTGAACCTCAACGTCCCCCTGGATGGTGTTGATATTATCCATGACAACATCCATGCCAACGCCTCTGCCCGATACATCGGTGACCTCTTTGGCCGTCGAAAAACCGGGGTTAAAGATCATCCTCAAGGCCTCTTCCCTGGTGAGGGTGGCATCCTCTTCTAACAGGCCCTTTGATACAGCCTTCTCTTTTATCTTTTCCGGGTCGATGCCCTTACCGTCGTCGGTCAGCTCAATCAGGACCTCCCCGTTCTGATGGCTGGCCTCCAGGAGGAGTTTTCCCTTTTTCGGTTTCCCGGCGGCAATCCGTTCCTCCGGTGTCTCGATGCCATGATCAACGGAATTGCGCAGCATATGTTTTAACGGGTCTTTTATCTTTTCTGTGACGGTCTTGTCGAGTTCTGTATCCTCCCCTTTTATCTCAAATTCAATCTCTTTTCCCTGTTTTTTGGAGAGATCGCGGACAAGGCGCCGGAAAGGCAGCAAAGTGTCCTTAATGGGTACCATTCTCGTGTTCATGACGTCCTTCTGAAGCTGGGTGATATACCGGTCGAGTTCTGTCAGTGTTGCCTCCTCTTCGAGTTGGAGCCAGCCTTTTCTCTCCAGGAGCTCTCTGATCCTCGACTTCACGACGACAACCTCGCCGACGGATTCGATGATCCGGTCGAGTTTATCGGTCTCGATGCGCAGGGTACTGGTCCTTCTGACTTTCCGGAGTTCTTCCTGACGCTTGGCAACTGAATCCACAAGCTTCCTCGTGACCTTTCCCTCTTTGACGAGGTCGTCTCCGAGTTTCTTGTGCTTCTCCATGGCCTCTTCGACTTCTTCTTCCCCGATATATCCCTTCTGAACCAGCAGTTCTCCGATTTTAGAATCCTCCATCTCGCTGAGATCCTCGTCGGTGATCTTCTCGATCTGTATATCGTTGTCCATGGAGGCGAAGATAAAGACGTCGTCGATCTGTTCCCGCCCCTTTGTACACTCGACAATAATATTCCAGGACAGATAGTTCTCAAACACGTTGATTTTCGTCAGCACCGGCACATTTTTAATCACCATGGTGGTATCAAGGATCTTACAGTGATTGGCCAGATCGTCGATCAAGAGCAGTGGATCGGTTCCCGTTTCAAAGACATCTGTTCGAAGATTCATGGCCACTTTGAAGAGTTCTCTTTTAGGTCCACCGGTTGTCGCCTCTTCCTCCTCTTCCGGGTCCTTTTCAGCACTGCCTGAGTTTAAGCGTTTCAACTCCTCTTTCATGTCCTCCACTTTCGTTTCGTCCGGATAATCAGACTGCCCGACCCGGTAGTTGATCATGGCGTTGATAATATCCTTTGAGGTCAGGAGCGCTTCCATGATATCATCGTTAATCGTGATTTTACCGTCTCTGATAGAGCTCAGCAGTTCTTCATACAGATGGGCAAATGCCTCGATATCACTGAAGTCAACAAAACCCGCACTGCCCTTTAGGGTATGCACCGCCCTGAATATCTTTTTTATGGTCTCCGGGTCCTCCGGATTGTCTTCCAGATTAAGGAGTTCCGCCTCCAGCACTTCAAGTTGTTCCGTTGCGTCGCCGATAAAGACCTCAATCATTTCAGAATCGTCTGACGGCATATGACCACCTCCGAATCGTTCTCATTATTTGATTACCTTTTTAACTATCCCCTGAAGCTGATCGGGTTTAAAGGGTTTGACAAGCCAGCCTGTGGCCCCCGCCTTTTTCCCCTCTGCCTTCATGCTTCCCTGTGATTCGGTTGTCAGGACCAGTATCGGGGTAAATTTGAGTTTCCGGTCTTTCTTAACCTCTCTTATAAATTCCAGGCCGCCCATTTTCGGCATGTTGATGTCTGTTATGATCAGATTGAGCCTTGTCCCTTTGGCTGTCAAAGTCTTGATCTTGTTCAGGGCATCCTGGCCGTTATTGGCATCAACGACCTCATAGTCTTTTTTCAAGGCCATCTTGACCGCAACCCTTACGGTTGCGGAGTCATCCACTATGAGGATGGTCTTGTTCATTCCCGCACCTCCAGATTCAGTACTGTATCCGCTCCGTATTTTTTCATGTCCTGAAGTATCCCGTCTGTTATGATGATACGACAATCACAGTCATGTGAGTCCCCCTGTTTTTGAAGGGCAACCAGCATCTGCAACCCCGCTCCGTCGATATCCTCCACGGTGGTCATATCCAGTTCGAGCACCAAATTCCTGCCCTCTTTGGAAAAATTGCTCTTTAATTCCTCAAACACTTCTTCAACATTGAATACAGTCAGCTCTTTTTCGATTTTAAACTGCATATTCTATCACCCCTTAAAAGAGTGTGAATTCTCCGCCTTCACTTCCAACATCCTCTATCTCCATATGATCGCTCGCGCTGACCCTTTCGCGATAGGTGGTAAACTTCTCGCTCAACGCCTTGAGTCGCGGGTCTTGGAGGAACTCCTGCTCGTATGCCGGGACATCACTGTCAAAATCAATGACAAACTGATGGATCTCATCGTTCTTCCGCTTCACTTCTGCCAGGCGTTCTTTGAAGTCCGACTCCAGCAAGTCGACTTGAGCCAGTGACTTTTCAAAGTCGTTCATCATATCCCAGTAGGATTGATTCATGGAATCCACGAGTTGTTCGAGCTTTTCAAATGTGCTTTTCAACTCACCTTTTTTAATCATCTCGCCGGAGTACTCTTTGAATTTATCAAATTTGTCGGAATTCCTGTGATAGAGATCCATTATCTCGTTTGTCAGCCGTTCGAGATTGTAGGTGGTCGTCGTCACCTTTTCAATGGCCCGGTCAAACTCCGCTTTGATGCCCTCCGCCTTTTTCCCCAGTTTTTGATCGAGTCTGGCCAGTTCGGCCTTGATCAGGATGTTCATCGTCTTAAACCGCCTGGCAATTATGACCGCCCCGCTGATTTCGTTCTGGAGGGCGTGGATGTTCTCCTTAAAATGACCGAATGAGTCCTTTATATCGGCTATTCCGCCCAGAATATCCTCCATGAAAACGGCATTCCGGACGGTGATGATCAGCACCTCCTGGATGATTCTGTACAGCGAGTCCTTGTCCTCCCGGGAGAAGAAGATGGCAAATTTCTGGGCCTTTCTGACTATCCTCTCCTTAAAGACATCCGTAAATGAGGAGAGTTTGTTCTCGACCTGATCAAAGGCCTTTGAGAACTCTTTCTTCGAGTCGGTCAGGATATCTTCCGAGACCTCGAGGATGAACTTTAAAAAGCTATCCTTTTTCTTCTGTTCACTGGTCCGGGCGAGATCGTTGCGGACCTCGTTGAAAAAATCCAGGATATGTTCCATCTGCTGCCTGAAGATGTCCTGCCCGACCATGTCCGCCATGATATCGGGGAATGACCCGGAGGTCTCGTCGATCTCTTTGTTCAGGACTTCTTCCAGCTCAACCAGTTTTTGTTCCACTTCGTTGAACTTCTCGATCAATGCATGGAAATCCGTTCTCAGTTTTGTGAATTCTGTAAAATTATCGAGGGTCTCTTTGAACATGCCGATTGAGGGAAAACTCCGGTCAATGATATTGGTGATCGACTTGAAATGCTTAATGATCTTGACGGACTCTCTTTCTATCTCCTTCGACAGCATCGAGAAGGCGCCGCCCTCGGAACCCAACTGGGACGAGGTGATTGAGGCATTCAATGCAACAGATGTCAGATCCTCAAGCGCCGCTTCAACCCTGTTGGTCTCGTCCATTATAGACTCTATAAAAGAGCGGTTTCCCTTCCCCTGAAAGACCTCTTTGAAGAGGACATCGATAATGTCGATGAGTGCTGTCAGGTTCTCAAGAGATTTTGTGACCCCTTTTCTCAGCGTTGTCAGTTTCTCAATGAAAGAGTCTTTTTCAGCCTCTCCACCTCTTGAGGTCATCGTGCTGAGGAAGTCCTTGACCTCCTCCATCATATTCTTGATTTCCTCTTCCAGCTCCGGCAGAGAATCGTAGACAGATTTGCTGAGATCCTCGGTCATATCGATGCTTTGCTGGATCATATTCTCCAGGGTCTCGATCCTGGAAAGACTGTCCTGTTCCAAATTAAACAACTCCAAGCTGTTCAAGCAACTCCGTCAACTTTTCCGGGATGATCGGCTTGACCAGATACCCGTCACACTTCCCTTTAAAGGCCTCGGCAACGTTGTCAAAATCCCCGAGCGCCGTTGTCATCACGATCTTAACCTTCTGATCTTTCTGTACCTCATGGGATTTCTCAAGGTTCCGGATATCCTTGAGCAGCTCCTGCCCGTCTTTGATGGGCATCATGATATCGAGAAAGATGATATCGTAAGGATCCTTTTCAAAAGATTGATCGTACATCTTCAGCCCTTCTTCACCGTTTGGCGCTATATCACATTTAAAGTCATCTTCAAGAAGCGCCGAAAGTATCTGTGCAGAAACCTCGTCGTCTTCCACTATCAAAGCTCTTCTCATCGAACCCCTCGCTTTCCTTTTTTTTTGGAAGTTAAATTATACCATAAGTTTATTTTGCTGAAGTGAAGATTCTCAATTATAAAACGTATTAATAATAACACATTGAAATGTATACGGCTATTATACCAGAAAAAGCGGGGGGAAACAAAGAAGGATATGAAGTATAATGAAAAAGGGTATCCTCAAAAAGATACCCTTTCAGTGTTATTATTTATGATGTCTTGCTTTATCGGCTTTACCGCTTGAGATTCACCAGCTCCTGAAGGATCTGATCCGTTGTGGTAACCGTCCTCGCGTTTGCCTGGAAGGCCCTCTGAACAACGACCATGCTGGTGAACTCCT
>CAZVWW010000046.1:0-16467 GCA_964631265.1 uncultured Thermotogaceae bacterium | reverse complement strand
CCTGTCATCCCGGGTCTCATCTTGAATCTGTCCAGCACCCAGTCTTCATATTCTCTGTAATCCTTTGGGAAATAGGGGAGGGGAGGGCGCGGTCCGATAAAACTCATATCCCCCTTTAGGATGTTGAAGAGTTGGGGGAGCTCATCCAGGCTTGTTTTTCTCAGAAAATGGCCAATTTTTGTGATTCTCGAGTCCTTTTCATGCGTCCTGAAACCGCCTTCCATTTTGATGGCATTCTCAACCATACTCCTGAATTTGATGATCTTGAAGATCGTTCTGTCCCTGCCGACTCTTTCCTGTTCGAAAAAGACCTTACCCCCATCCTCCAGCTTGATGAGAATCGAAAAGATGAGCAGCAAAGGAGACGTGATGATGATCAGGATCAGAGCAAAAATGAAATCCAATGTGTGTTTAATCAAAAGCGCCATGATGAATCACCGATCTCCTCTCGCCAAAAATCGCCTAAACCGTTCATATTCTCTTGATCAGCTCGTTCTTATGCATCATCTCTTCGGTCTTCGGGCCATATGAGATGTAGTTTATCCTGACCCCGGTGTTCTCTTCAATAAAGGTCAGGTATTTCAGAAAGTTGATATGATCCGTATCGGGCCAGCCGTCAAGGGTTTCATATACCGGTTCTGCCACGAAGAAATCATAGGATGAAGAGGGGATATCCTTGATCTTTCCCTTCACATCGTAGCTGACACAGACCTTGACTTGCTTCAATGAATTCAAAACGTCCGCCTTGGTGATGATGAATTCCGTCAGGCCCGACCTCAACCTTGCATATCTCAGAGCCGGTATATCGAGCCATCCCACTCTACGGGGTCTTCCGGTAGTGGCGCCGTATTCCTGGCCCCTGCTTCTCAGCCAGTCGGCCTTTTCTTTGTTATGTTCCTCTGTCGGATAAGGACCTTCTCCCACCCTTGTGGTATAGGCCTTTAATACGCCGATAACAGAATTGAGTTCAAAGGTCGAAAAACCGACAGCTGAAACGCCATGCGCCATACAGGCTCCTGAGGTTACATAGGGATAAGTCCCGAAATCAAGATCGAGAAGGTTCCCTTGAGCTCCTTCGAAGAGAACCGAGGTATTTCTGAAGACATCGGCCATGTCAACGGCGCTGGTGATCTTCACATTCATACGCTCGAGCTTCTTTCTCAGATTGACGAGATACTCAAAGACATCTTTGTAATCGAATTGAAGCTGGTCGTTGTACATCTTTCTCTTCATCTGATAGGAACTTTTCAGCCGTTTAAGGAGCATGTCTTCATCCAGGAGGTGATAAAACTTAATCCCCTCTCTTGAGACCTTATCCGTATAGGCCGGTCCAATCCCCTTTTTGGTTGTGCCAATCGGCTTGTCCCGCCAGGATTCCATGATGCCGTCCTGTTCTTTATGCCACGGGAGAACCAGAAAAACCTCCCGGTCGATATGGACTCTTGAAGAAAAGCCCGGAAAGTCCTCTTCGATGACGTTGATCTCGTTAATCAACTGTTCCAGATCAATGACCATCCCGGCCCCAAGAAAGGCATTCGAATCGCTGTCGGGGGATATGGACGGCAGAAGATGGTTGACATACTTTTTACCGTCCACATAAATGGTATGACCCGCATTGGCTCCGCCGGAGAATCTGACAATCCATTCAAAATCCCTGGAAAAATAATTGACCACCTTTCCCTTGCCTTCGTCACCCCATTGAGAGCCGACTATTGCCACTCTCGGTGATTTTCCCTGTTTAAACATAAATAATGCTCCTTCCGGTTAATCTTAAAAGGCACCTCCGCCTCCGCCTCCGGAACCTCCACCGGCTCCGCCAACGCCTCCGGAGAAACCGCCACCGCTTCCCGATGAACTGGATGATACGGACTGAACAGCAGTGGTTCTCGCCGTTCTCATATGATGGCCAAGACCGTATCCGTAGGCCCCATACATGTAATAGTGATTACTCTGCCTCTCCCACTGTTCCTGGGGAATCAATTTCTTCAACGCCTTCTCGACTTTGTCTGCCACGCCGAGCGCTGTTGCATAAACCAGATACTCTTCCCAGACTATAACGGATTTGGGCGGATAATCTTTGATCAACGAATACTCCGAAACGAACTTCTTAAAATTCTCCCATTTCCTGTAGTACTCAAGTCCCTCTTTTGTCCATCTTCCAAAGACGTCTTTATGCATGGCGAGAACAACAGCCCCTGTAAACCAGCATAATCCCGAATACAAGATGGCGATGTTCAAAAGATTCGGTGTCACCTTATCCGCAACCAGCGGCATGATAATCAACCCGCCGGCCCCCAGTATTACAGCCAGAAATGTCGCGATATAGTATCCTGTTGTCTTAAACATATTTCTCTCTTTGGCCTCAGATTTAACCCGATCCTGATAGATTGAATAAGATGAATTGAACTGCTTTGATTTTGAAACACTCTTTTTCAACGTCTTCTGAAGCGCTTTGAAATCCAAACGGTTCTCTGAATCAGCATATCCCTTCAAGAAGGTAAACATATATTTCTCACTGTCAAAGAGATCCGTACCGGGTTTGTCCTTTTTGAAGACAATGATCTGACCCACATCCTTCTTCTTTGAAGAGCCGGGTTCAAACTCAATATAGTCTTTTTTATACAGATCCATCAGTACAGCTGTCATGCCGTCATTATCGACACTGTTGAGCAGATTATTCACCACACAGTTGACCAGGTCGGGCGAATCTTTGTAAGGTAACTCCCTCTCGTAGATCCCCTGATACTGAATCTTCGGCTCTCTTCCGAGGAAATAGAAGGTCAGGATAACCAGACCGAGCATCAGAACATAGAAACCGAGGGGGAGCAGAGACTTGAACAATGTCTCCCTTTTATATTTCTTTTCCTCTGTTTCAATTCCTTCTTTCGTCAATTTATCGTTCTGCGCGGCAAACTTCATCTCCGGTGTCTTGTCAAAGACAAGCCTTGTTTCGCCGTATGAAAACGGGGGAAGTGAATCGATATGGATATTCACGGCGAGTCCATCCTTTTCAACGGCGGCTCCCGGATGGGTGTAAACAGTGTCGGGATAGAAATCCTGTGGAAACTTGAAAACAGCCGTCAAATCATTCACAGGCGCATCCCATTCAGGTCCCCAGAACTGCCTGAATATCTGGGTTACATCCTCGCCCACTTCAACAACACCCTTGGCATTATAAGTGACATGCATGGTCAGATTCTTTGTGTTCTCCGGACTCAACTGCTGACTACTTTTGTATGGCACAAGCCACACCCTTGCCTCAAACTCCCGGTTGTCTTTCTTAAGAAATTCAATCTTGTGATTTTTCGCCCCTTCAACCCAGATTTGAACATCACTGATCTCGACATATCTTCCACGGGGCAAATGTCTGTAGAGACCACGGAAATCCTTTCTCATCTCATACTGTATGGTCTCATGGACTTGAACTTCCCCGTTATCATTAACCGTCTGCTCAACCCTTGCGGATTCTATCGAATATTGGGAGTCCATAAACCATTCAATATAACTGTTCCCCAAAATCAGCTGGAGTATAAAAAATGCAACAACTGCAATCACCAGAACAAGGACAGCTTTCCCCACTCTTTTCATATTTTGTACCTCCCGGTTTTTAAGTAGAAAGACCGTCAATATCACGAAGAAAAACCATTGAAAATGTTTAAAAAACCAATCAGAGACATTTCTCCATGAATTCCGTCTAAAAGTAAAATCAGCCGTTCTCTGTAATAGATTATACCAGTTATTGAAGGATTAAACAAAAAAAGAGGCGCTTCATTCTCTCTAAAACGACACTTCAGCGTTTTCGACCATTTACTAAAAGTTCCGTATTAAAATGAACTGCTCTGAACTGTACTCTTCATCTTGTCTATGATTTTTTTCGACGGTTTCTTTGTTATTCTAAGTGTACTACTAAGTTCTTATAGTTAATACTAATACAAAGCATTAAAACAAAATACCTCATCCACATAAGTTAAAGCTGCTGATCGAAACAACAACTCACTTCAGAATAAAAAATAAAAACAAACGTCTCTATACCCTATAGAGGTATACAAAATGACAGGGAGTGGTAAACTTGGAAGGCAGTCTTGGTATGACAGCAACCGTCAGTTATATTGCAGCATTAACAGGAGGGCTCCTGAGCTTCTTTTCGCCGTGTATATTCCCCGTTCTACCGGGATACATTGGATTCATCATGGGAGACACAAAATCTCAATGGTCAAGGTTTTTTAAAGCGCTCGGCTTTGTCTCAGGATTGGGAATCATTTTCATAGCGCTCGGCGCCCTTTCGGGATTCATCGGATCCGCTCTATCCCAATTTCAGTTCTGGATATCGACAATCGGGGGAGCTTTTATCATTGTCCTGGCCCTCTCCTACCTTGAATGGATCAAACTACCGAAATTCGTTCTCTTCAAACAAAACACCACCAATAAAAAAGCAACCGGTTTCTGGAGTGCGATGATGCTTGGCATTATCATATCCTTTGCCTGGGTTCCCTGTGTAAGTCCTGTACTGGGATCAATCCTCGTGATCGCAGCAAACTCAGCCAACATATTAAAAGGCATCGGCCTTCTCAGTGTCTATACCATCGGTATGGGAATCCCCCTGCTGCTTCTGGCCATGTTTGTTAGTGTCATCTACAAGTACATGCCCAAACTCCTGGAATACGAAAGCCTGTTGAAAAAGATCGGGGGCGTTCTACTCCTGGTTGTAGGGGTTTTAATGATGAGCGGATTACTGAATAATCTGCAATTCTGATTAAAGGCCGGCAATCACCGAGTCGATCTCAATCCCCTTTTCAATGATTCTATCCGACGGGAGAAACTGCGGGTCGTGCAGACCATGTCTTTTATCTTCTCCCGTTCCGAGCCAGAACATCAGAGAAGGATATTGACGGGTGAAAAAACCGAAATCCTCGCCCGTCATCTTGTAGGGAATAACCTTTGTATTGAAATGCTCGTCGAGCCTGGGTTTTATCACTTTAAATAAATCCCTGTCATTGTTCACCTCGGGATAAAAGGCCTCTCTTTGAACATCGGTCTCAACACCGCACGAGACTTCCAAGGCTTTCCCAACCTCTTTCAATTTATCAAAGAACGCCCTGGATTTATCCATGTTCAAAGACCGGATACTCCCCTCAATCCTGGCCTTTTCAGGAACGATATTTCTCACTTTTCCCGCCTCAGCCTTACCGATTGCAAGGAGCAAAGGATCTTCAACAGGATTTGGAATCCTCTCAGCCATATCAAGGAACGTTCTCATAGCGTTTAAGGCATTTTTACCATACTGAGGCGAGGCAACATGTGCCGGTTTGCCGGTAAAATCGACAACAAGCTCCATAGCAGAGGCAAATAGGACCCCGTTGTTGAAGGCAATGGTTCCAAAGTCAAATTCATCATTGACATGCAGCGCAAAGGCATTTCTAATGTTGAAATTGTCGAAGATCCCTGTCTGTATAGTTAAACCAGCCCCGCCGGCCCCTTCCTCGGCGGGTTGAAAAAAGAATATAAAATTCTGATCCGGTTTCGTTTCAGCTACTCTTTGCGCGAATCCATAGAGGATAGAAGCATGAATGTCATGACCGCATGCGTGCATCTTTCCGTTTGTGGAAGCGTATTCCCATCCAGTTTCTTCTTCCATAACAAGTCCGTCGATATCAGCCCGGAAAAGCAGATAGTCCCCGTCATTCACCGTATATTCGGCCACAAGACCAGTTTCAAGCGGACGGTGGATCGTCATGTTATCCAGCTTCTTAATCTCACTTTTAATAAATTCAGTTGTTTCAAATTCTTTTAACGCCGTTTCCGGCTTCTGATGCATAATATGTCTGAATTCTTCCGGTTTCATCGTATCCCCCTCTTTCTGTTTTTAGTTGACCCTTGTTCCGAGCTCCCCTCTATCCAATATCAATGAGCTTCATCCTCTCATCGAACTCTCTTTCAATATAATCTCTGAGTTCAGGATGTTCCTCCAACTCCGGATCATCTCTCAAAAATTCAAGTGCATCAATCCGGGTCTTTTCCAACAGGCCCCTGTCCTCAACGATATCGGCGAGTTTAAACTCCGGCATTCCGTGCTGCTTGACGCCCATAAATTCTCCGGGGCCTCTCAATTTTAAATCGTATTCCGCAAGTTTGAATCCGTCGTTGTGTTCAGCAAAATAAGTCAAGCGGTTGAAGTTCGCATTTGATTTGTCATTGGTCACGAGAAAACAGAAGCCTTTCCGGCTGCTTCTCCCGACTCTTCCCCGGAGTTGATGCAGCTGTGCAAGGCCGAATCTCTCGGGATGTTCAATGACCATCACAGTTGCCGAGGACACATCGATGCCAACCTCTATAACCGTTGTGGAGACCAGAATATCGTATTGCTTATCGACAAAATCCTCCATAATCCGATCCTTCTCTTCCGCCTTCAGTTTTCCATGAAGCAGTCCGACCTTGTAATCTTTGAAATAGCGTTCATTCAGCTCTTCGTACATGCTTGTTGCATCTTTGAGATCAAGTTTTTCAGATTCTTCAACCAGGGGATAAACGATAAAGGCCTGGTTTTTCTTTCGAAGCTCCGTTTTAAGAAAGTCGTAGAGTTCAGTGGTCTTTTCCTCCGGGATCACCAACGTTCTGACGGGATTTCTTCCAGGCGGCATCTCGTCAATAGAGGCAAAATCGAGATCCCCATATACGGAGAGAGACAAGGTTCTGGGAATGGGCGTTGCCGTCATGACGATGGTATCCGTTTCGGTTCCTTTGGAAATCAGGCTTTCCCGCTGTTTCACCCCGAAACGGTGCTGCTCGTCTATAACGGATAAACCAAGTTTGTTAAAGGTCACATCGTCCTGAATCAAAGCATGGGTCCCGATGAGAATATCCGTTTCTCCTGATTTGGTCCCTTTTTTGATCCTCTCTTTCTCAGCGGAAGGCGTTTTACTCAGAAGGAGTTCCACGCTGATATCCATCTCTTTGAGAAAACGCCTGAAATTCTGATAATGCTGGGTTGAAAGGATAGAAGTCGGTGCCATGAGGCATGTTTGAAAGCCTGCTTCCACAGCATCCAGGATGCCAAGAAGTGCAACCGCGGTCTTCCCGGACCCTACATCGCCCTGAATGAGCAGGTTCATAAGCGTTTCGGATTGAAGCCCCTTTTTAACTTCAAGATACGCCCTTTTTTGAGCATCGGTTAATCTGAACGGAAGGCTGTTCAATAATTGATCGGACAGTGTTGAGTTGAATTCCTTTGGTTTTTTCTGAAGTTTTTTCTCCCTTTTTCTCTTGGCGAAATAGGTGGCCAGTTCAAAGAAGAAGAAATCATCGTACTTTATCCTCTTTTCACACGCACTGAGGTGAAGATCGCTAACCGGATTATGAAGGCCGTATATGGAATGTGAGAGATCCATCAGGCTGTTTTTTTCCTTGATCGTTTCAGGCAGGAGATCGGGAACACATTTAACATAATGGAGACAGTTATTCACCGCCTTCCTGATCTGACTCAGATAAAGGCCGGCCGTAAGGGAATAAACGGGATATATCTTCCTGGAACTCTCGCCTTTCCGGATAATCTCAAATTCATTAACGATCAGCTCCCGTGAGACAAAATCAGTGGGTTTAATCTTTCCGGTTGCTGATATCATCTGTCCCTCTCTGAAAAGCTTCTTCAGATAAGGCTGATTGAACCATTTCAGAACGAGTGTCCCGCCGAGTTTGCCATTGATCTCCATATCGCTGATCTGAACAGAGAGGATATTCATTCCCCGCTTTGTCTTTAGCAGATCGATTCTCTGTATAATACCGTTCACCGTAATCTTTTCACCCGGCGTAATTTTTTTGATGGGCAGGATCTTTCTCCTGTCATCATAACTCCTTGGAAAGAAGAAAAGTAAGTCTTTCACCGTTTTGATCCCGAGATAATCCAGTTTTTTGGAAATCTTTTGACCGATTCCCTTAACGGTCTCAATCGGGTAGTTCAGCATTTTACAGTCTTGTGCAGGTGGATATTGATTCGGGTAAAGGAATTCATCTTTCATTTTATCCAGCATGACAAAGGCATTTTCAATCCTTTTTTTCCGGCTTGAATCGGATAATTCCCGAAAATGCTTGTAGTGGTTGATAAAGAGTTTGACCTTTTCAAGGGCTCCGTGATGTTCCTTTAATTGCGCCATATCGAGCTGTCTTGAAAACTGTATCAACCTCTCATGTACATCAACGGCAGTCTCCGGGTTGATTGTACGGAACAGATCCCCGACTGCCTTTATCCATTCTTCGAGTATCAGCATGAAAAACTCCCGGTTGGTTATTTTGAAAAAAATCAGGTGAACCGATATAACGGTTTAAGTATATCATAATGCATCAAGAACGGGGGAACCCCCAGACCCCATAACCTATAGGGTTCATAAATAGTATCTTACAGAAGAGAAACAGAATCTCCGGGAAACTGTTTGTGATAAAGAAGCTCAACTTAAGTTAAGAGAAAGAATCTTGCGTAGATAAACGGAATTCGACTAATTAATGGCGTGGGTGTTTAAAAAGGAGGTGTAAAAAATCATTCTGTTTAGGACCATCGTAAGCGCCCCATAGACTCCGGCATCCATCCCGAGAGGGGATATTTCCAAATTGGTGGTTGATTTTATCGTCTCCATGGTATATTGGTTAAAGGATTCTAAGACGGGCTTGAGCAGTATATCCCCCGCCAGAGAAACCCCCCCGCCGAGGATAATCTTATCGGGATTAAAGACATTGGCCACAATGGAGATGCCCTTTCCCAGATAGCCGCCGGTTTCGTTGAAAATCCTCAGAGCGAGTTCATCACCCTTATGAGCTCTTTCAGCGACCGCCTTGGCCGTTATCCATCCATTGTCGTTGTCTTTGTACATTTGATTTGCTTTCCGTTCGATCGCATTGCCCGAAGCGACTGCCTCAAGGCAGCCGTTCTTTCCACAGCTGCATCGTATCTTTTCATTTGTAATGGGGATATGACCAAATTCACTGTGATTATTGTACACCTTTCCGTTGATGATTAAGGCCGAACCAATACCATATCCAATGTTGATAAACAATATGTTTTTGACACCCTGACCGTTTCCATGGAAGATTTCCCCGATGGCCATCGTCCTTGTACAATTATCTGCAAGCGTTTTCACACCGGTTTTTTCCTCCAGTAATTTGGCAATATTGACATTTTCCCAGTTGAAATTTGGCGAAAAGTCTATAAAACCGGTTTTATTCTCAACCACACCCGCCTCTGCTATACCAAGCCCCTCTATCAGTTCCCGGTCGACCTTGGCCTTTACGATCAACTGCTCCACCAGATCAGCGACCTGAGAAACGATCGTATCAACACTGTGATTCCGGTTGGTGGGCACTCTGATTTTATCGATAAGCTCCCCTTTTAAATTCGCTATGGCGGCAACCGTATTGGTTGTTCCAAGATCAATTCCCACAACAAACCTTCCGGATGGGTTGATCGATAACATGACAGGTTTTCTGCCGCCTTTCTCCTTTGCATTTCCCTGTCCGACCTCTATTATCAGATTTTTGTCAATAAAATCATTAATCACTCTGGAAACCGTTGTTTTACTCAGTTTCAACCTTCTCGATATCTGTGCCCTGGAAAGACTGCCCTTATTTCGGAGCAAATCTAAAATCAGAGCTTGATTAATATTTCTTATCAACTCCGGATCACCCGTTGTTATACTGATTATTCTATCTTCACCCATAAGGCCTACCTCCATCAGGTTACTTTTTTATCTACACGAATTAATACACTATTTAGACATCCAAACGACTTGATATCTTCTTTTTCCCGCCATTATACACTAAAAAAAGTGATTATACTTTGATTCTCCCCATCATCATGGCGACAATCTCGTCTTCGGTAACCTCTGACAGTTTAACAGTGCCGGCAACATTTCCGCTGTGGAGTATAATCGCCCGTTCACAGGCCTCAAAGGCATAATCCATCGTATGGGTAATAAAGATGACGGTTATCTCTTTTCCCAGTTCCTTGATGAGTTCAACGACCTTTCGGCTTTCCTCAACCCCGAGTCCCGTTGCCGGTTCATCCATAATCACCAGCTTGGGTTTTTTTCCAATATAAACACATCTTCCGATGGCGATGGCATGTTGTTGCCCTCCCGACAGCGATCGAACCTCCTGGCGTAATGATTTTACCTGGACGTTCAACTTGTCCAGAACCTCTACACTCTTTTCATCCATCTTCTTTTTATTTAAGAAGCCAAACTCCGTGTATTCATCGCCGGCAAAAAAATTCTGAGTAACATCCAGAATCCCGAATAAAGCCATGTCCTGATAAACGGTCTTGATCCCCAGTTTCTTCGCATCTTCCGGTTCTTTAATCCTGACTTTTTTACCCTCAAGATATATGTCGCCCTTATCCTGTTGATAGGCACCTGATATGATCTTAATCAGTGTCGATTTTCCCGCTCCGTTATCTCCCAGTAGAGCCAGCACCTCATTCTTCTTGATATCAAAACTGACATCATTCAACGCATGGATTCCACCGAAACTCTTTGATATATTCTTAAGTGATAAAAGGTTGTTCCCGTTTGCGCTCATATATTACCCTCCCAAATAATCATTATCAAGTCTTTTTCTCAATCCTTTTGTCTGTTAATCATTGCAGTGGCAATTGCAATGAGAATGATGGCTCCGTTGACAACGCGTTGCCAATATATCGGAATATCCATTAAAACAAAGGCGTTTTTTACAATGGCCAACAGTAAAACACCTAAAAAGGTTCCCCATATGCTTCCTTTGCCGCCCTTGAAACTGGCCCCTCCAATAACTGCCGCTCCAATTGCCCTTAATTCAAGCATTTCACCGAACTGTGCATATCCCATCGCCAATCTTGAACTCATAAAGAGCGCTGAAAGCCCGGAGAATAATCCGGCAAGCATAAAACCGACAATTACAAGACGACCAACCTTTATTCCAAATAATTCAGCATTATCCGGATTGGCCCCCACATATACAGCTCTGTTTAAGGGTGCCCAATGCTTCAGGAGATAATCAAACACCAGTGCGATAAGGATACCAATGATAACGGGAAAGGGTATCCCCCAAAGTTCTCCCTGCCCGATAACCAGAAAACTCTCCGGCAGACCGGTTACAAAATACCCGCTTGTTAATACTCTGGCAACCCCTCTGACGATTGCCATCATCCCTAAGGTCACGATAAAGGGATTGATCTTGAATTTTGAAATCAAAAACCCGTTTGTAAAACCGATAAAGACACTAACACCAAGTCCTGCGAGTATGGCGATTGGAACAGGCATGGGAGTATCAACGATTAAAATGGTTGTTAAAACACTTGATAAAGCCACATTAGAGCCAACCGATAAGTCAAGACCTCCAAGGATTAAAACAAAAGTCATGCCCAATGCAACTACGAGATCATAAGTCATCCCCATTAACACAGAACGGATATTCTTGAAAGTAAAAAAGACTGGAGAAGATATGGTTAAAACGATTCCGAATATTGCTATTATCAGCATTAACTGTATTTCTCTTTTTTTAATAAAATCTCCAAAAGAAGTCCTAATTGTCATAGCAAATCAGCCCCAGTGCGTCATTTAAATTATAATAATTAATTGTCTCCACCACCCAGTAAAAAGTCTTCCCATCGCGTTTTAACCGATGTTCTCTTTGATTGTGTATATTTTTCAATCAATACGGCAATGACAAGCATGCCGCCATAGACAATCTTCTCCCAGAATGTCGGTAACCCCATCTGAATAAAGATACTGTTGATCAGCGCTATAAAAACAACACCCCAAAAGGTACCGCCAATACAACCCTTACCCCCGCTCAAGCTTGCACCGCCGATAATAACGGCCGTAATGACTTTCAACTCTGCTGTTAAGCCAAAACCGGCATTGGCACTCAGGTATTGAGAGGCGGTTATCATTCCGGCAACACCGGCCAGAGAAGAACTCAATATGTATATTGAGGCCTTCATCTTTTCAACATTAATACCGGCCAGTCGAGCCGCCCGTGAATTACTGCCAATCAGGTAAGTTCTGTTGAGAAATTTATGTTTCTGGAGTAAGAAACCGATCACCACTGCCAAAACAAGAAAAAGAAAGATGGGAAAACGCAGACCGAGAAAACTCCCCTGTCCCAGGAAAGAGAAATCCAGTGGTACACCTCCAATGGTTCCTCCCTCTGTCAAAACATATGTCCCCCCTCTGAAAATGGTCATGGTAGACAGGGTTACAATGAAAGGGTGTGCCTTAAGACGATTGATTAAGAAACCATTTAAAAAGCCAATGGATCCTGAGATGACAAGAGTTAAAATCACAGCCAGAGGTATTCCGATACCGGCCTTTAACAGTAACGTGATCACAATTGCACTGAATCCCATTACAGATCCCACCGATAAATCGATACCTCCTGAGATTATAACGATCGTCATCCCAAGCGCCATTATTCCCTCCTGGATAAAGTTCATCGAAACAACTTCCAAATTATAGGGATTTAAATAATTTGATACAAAAAGGCTTAAAAAAACGAATAACAGTATACTGCCAATGATTATTCCTTTATTGATATCTTTTGTAAGAACACTCAATCTTTGCCAAATATGCTTCATTATTTCACCCTTTTTTAGTCCTCTGTTATTTTAAAGGAGCCAATCAAAAGGAGATTTCCCTTCAACTGACTCCTTTAGAGAATTAATTTAAACGACTATTTCACTCATTAATTTCCGCGTACAAACGCCGGGGGATCCAGGAATACATCAATATCGTTTTTATCGAGAATTCTGACGCCTGTATCGACTCCGGGAGGAACATGTCCAAAGGGTTCGGATTTGAGTCTTGTTTCCTGATTAGCATTCCAAAGCATCTGTAATCCAATATAACCCATGAGATACGGATTCTGTCCGACTGTGGCTTTTATCGTCCCTTTTTCAATTCTTTCTATAACCGGCATACCAAAGTCGAAGCCCATGATCTGTACCTGGTCTTCCATTCCGAGATTCTTAACGGCTGCAGCGGCTCCTGCCCCGGGATTTCCGTGAGCACAGAAGATGGCATCGATCTCAGGATTAGACTGAAGCATGGCTGTTATCTGGCTTTCTGCAACAGATACCTTTCCTTCATCATTTGCAGTTGCCACTATTTCAACATCTGAACCTTGGAGACCTTCTTTAAATCCGTTGATTCTCTGTACAAGATGGTCGGGGCCGGGGAATGTTGATATACCAACCTGACCTTTTCCGTTTAACCATTCAACCATCGCTTCGCCTGCTCTTTTTCCAGCTTCGAAGTTATTTGTTCCGACAAAACTAAGCCGGTTACTTCTCGGAGCATCAGAATCAAAAGTAACGACCGGGATCCCGGCGGCTATCGCTTTGTTGATTGCAGGCACTAATGGATCAGCAGCTCCTGCGGTTACCAGGATACCGTCAACGCCCTTTGCAATTAACTGTTCAATGGTCCTTGCCTCCGCAACTGCATCCCAATCGGCAGGGCCTCTGTATTCAACTTCAATATTGCCAATCTGCGCAGCAGCATCTTCCATACCGCCATATGCCCAGTTAAAGAACTCGGAACCCTTCAAAAATACAACCATTGCATAATGTTCTGTATCATGACTCTCGGCAAAAACAAAAGAACCTCCAAAAACCATCAAAGCAACCAGGAAACAAATAACCAACTTTTTACTCTTCAACATTTAAATTGCACCTCCTAATAATTTTGAACCTGTAAAACAATCACACACCATCGATAACATCAAAAAAATCTTGTTCAAAACCACCCCCTAATCTGCTGATGTCGAACAATCATCAGAATCTGTTTTTCAGCATCTGAAATATCTCATCTCTTGTCGCCACTCTCGGATTAACCTTATAATCCGGTAGTTTGACTGAATCATCCGCTATTGCCGAAAGCTCTCTTTCCGGTACTTTCAGCTCGCTTAAGGTGAAGAACATACCAATATCCTTTAAAAATCCGGTTATCTCATCTTTAAAGGCCTTAGCTGCTTCGTCTTTCGTCTTGTTTCTTAATGCCGGGTTGAAAAAAGCGGCGATTGTTGCAAATTTATCCACTGCGGACTGATAGGTATACTCTGCAAATTCCGGGTACATCACCGATAAAGCTTCTCCATGCATTACATTCGGAGCATGGCCCCCTATTGCCATCCCAATACCATGAGGGAGTGTTGTCCCTGCATTCGCAATGCAAAGTCCGGCAAGCGTGTCCGCCCAGGCCATCTTTTCACGGGCCACTTTATCCTTCCCGTTGTCCAAGACTTTCGGTAGATATTCAACGACCGTTTTAATAGCCTCTTCCGCGAGGAGATCGGTATAGGGTGAAGCATCACTGTGTATATAACTTTCAAAAGAATGGGCAAACACGTCAAATCCTGTGGAAGCCGTTATATGAGTCGGAACCGTCATCATGATCTCGGGATCAACGACACTGATACTCGGGAATAACAATGGATCGACGATTGCAAACTTCGATTTTTTATCGGAATTCGTTACAACAGATACCGGGGTGACCTGAGAGCCTGTGCCCGACGTTGTAGAAACGGCTAAAATCGGCAACCTTTTCTCAGAGATCTTTTTGTTTGAAAAGAGTCTGTAATCCCATGCTTCCCCCTCGTGCGTCGCGCCCACAGAGATAGCCTTAGCCGTATCCATACTAGAACCGCCACCAACACCAAGTACGACATCCACTTTATTCTCGGAAGCCATCCGGGCCCCTTCATTAACAATATGAGTAGTGGGATTAGGTATGACCTTGTTGAAGTGAAAGACTTCAACACCTTCCTCTTTCAAATAGCCTTTGACCCTGTTAAAGACTGTTTCCAGGGGTCCGCCTTCAACTGTCACCAGAAGACATCTCTTACCGAACGATGCCACGTTCTTTCCGATCTCGTTTAATCTCCCCGAACCAAAATGGATCTCAGTCGGTTGATAATAATCAAAATGTCGCATTTTTATTCCTCCCCCACATCAATAATGACCTTCATACTCTTATCCTTCTGTTTTTCTATGTAGTGATAGGCATCAAGGTAATTGTCGAATTTGAAATGATTTGAGATCAAGGGCTCCAGATTAATCTTTTTGTCTTTGAGTAATTCAATTGCCTTTTTATAATCCTCGTCTTTATACATTAAAGTTCCCTTTAAATTGAGCTCTCTGTCCTGAACAAGGGCCATATCAATACTCCCTTTATCCCCAAATACACCGACAACGATGATATCGGTCCCTTTTCTGGCATAATGGATGGCCTGGTTCATCGTGGTGCTGATGCCCACACACTCCAGGATTAAATCTGCCCTGTCCTCTCCAAAATGGTCAAGGATCTGTTGATTTAAGTCCTCCGTTTTCGAATTGATGCAAAAATCAATCCCGGATTCTTTGGCTTTATCAAGTCTGTAATCACTGACTTCAGTAATCATAACCGATTCAGCACCTAACCCTTTAGCGGCCTGGGCAACAAGATTACCGATGGTTCCGGCACCAAGGACAAGGATCTTTTTCCCTTTAACAGGCCCCCCTTTTCCAAGGGCGTGAACGGCAACAGCAAGCGGCTCAATCATCGCGCCATGATCAAAACTGACCCCCTCAGGCAGTTTATAGACTTTATCGGAATCCACAGCAAAATATTCCGAGGCCATTCCGGTTGTTTGGAATCCCATCACCTTTAGATTTTCACATATATGATAATCCCCATGCCGGCAATGATAGCACTTCCCGCAGACAACCTGAGGTCTGATCGTTACTTTATCCCCGGGTTTAAACTCCCCTGCATCGGGACCCGTTTTGACAATTTCTCCGGAAACCTCATGCCCCTGAACCACAGGGTAAGGTGTAAAGGGATGCTTACCATGATAAACATGTATATCCGAACCACAAACACCAATTCTCATGATCTTTATCAGAACCTGTCTACCCGAAATCCCGGGTTTTTCAACTTCCCGAAACGTAATCTCACCGGGTGTTTTCATAACAGCTTGTTGCATATTGTCAACCCCCTTCAAAGGTCTTTAATGTTTAGATGGTTTGTTTCAGTTACTAACGTACTGACCCTATAATATCATATAAATTCTACTCTGTCAAATGCAGAAAGAAAAAAAATAATATATAAACAACTATATGAGCACTATAGGATGTATATTTGTAGCATATACCACTGATTGGAACACTAAAGAATGACAAGGATTTTGTTTATTACAGTTATTTACGTACCTGCTTGTTTTGAGTGTTTGTTTTTGGGAAGCATCTTCCACTCTAACTTGCTGGTTTTTTTAAGATGATTTTGTAACGCACACTTCTCCTGTATGGGTCAGATACGGTTTACTAATTGTGGTATGATATAATAGGGTAGGAAAGTAGGAATATCCGATAAAAGAGGTGATTTCATGATAACAAAGCTTAGAAAAAAATCTCAAATAACGATTCCGAAAGAATTTATTGAAAAATTAGGCATAAAAGAAGGAGACGAAATT
>CAZVWW010000045.1:0-16550 GCA_964631265.1 uncultured Thermotogaceae bacterium | reverse complement strand
TTGTGATATATTCCGGCTTGGTTTTCACCAGTTGATTCACAACTGATTTAACATATTCTGTTCTGATGTTCGACAGACGTTGCTGCAGCTTTTGAACTCTTAAACGGTTTTTGTCTAAATTTGCTCTTTTTTTAGTAACAGTCTCACCTCTCTTTCGTTTTAATATTTTTCGGGACAACGAGCGTTGTTCCCGTTTTAGTTTCTTTTCTATCTTTTTAACTCGTTTGCTTTTGTTGATGTTTCCAAATACTTCTTCGTTACTGATTGTTGCAAATTCTTTGATGCCAAGATCTATACCGATTCCTTCTGAATGTTTGAATTTTTCTTTCGCAGGTTGCTCATCCACAAGAGCGGATACATAAAACCGTCCAGCTTTTTCTGAAACAGTGCAGCTACTGATATGTTTGTCTGTTGGTATGTAACCGTACTCTTTCAACTGAACCCACCCAAGTGTAGGGATTTTAATCCGATGTCTTTGTACCGTTAGATCTTTGGGGTTGTTTTTCGGAAAATATGCCTTTACATCTTGCTTATGCTTCTTTTTAAATCTCGGAAATTTACTCTGTTTCTTAAAAAATGTCTTGAAGGCTCTTTCTCCATTCATGATAGATTGTTTAACCGCTTTTGATGAGACTTCTTTAATCCATATTTTCTCAGGGTTATCAGGAATGTATTTGTGATTTAGCCATTTTGAAAAATCGTATCCCGACATGAATTTCCCTGCTTCTTGATAAAAAGTTTTCTGTGTATCCAAATAAAGATTGTATACAAAACGACACGTTCCGATTGTTTTGCGGATCTTTGTTTTCTGTTCTTCAGTCACTTTTAATTCAGTCTTGTAAGCCCTTTTCATAAATCGTCATCTTCCTTAATTTTCTTTTTGTATTTTCTCAGGTCGTATATCCGACAAGAAAAAACATGGATAATAGATACTAAATCCTCAACCAATTCTTTTTCCGGAGACATTTCTTTGTTGTTTACAACAACGATTTCAGTCTCACATTTCTCACATAATCTTTCAAACCATTCATAACCAAATCGAATAAAACGATCTTTATAGGCAATGAATATTTTTGATACTTTTCTTTTCATCACATCATCTAATAACTGATTCCATTTCTTTCTTTTGTAGTTCAATCCACTTCCAATATCACTGATGATTTCATCTGCTATTTGTCCAGATGCATTCACATACTGTTTTAAAAAAGAAATTTGATTTTCCAAATCATCTTTCTGTCCTCTGTTAGAAACCCTCGCATAAATAACGTTTTTACCTGAATCTTGGTCGGATTTTTCTCCTATAAAATCCTTGAGTTGCTGTTCAGTATAAAAACGTCTGTTTTTCGGATTTCGATACGCTTTCAAAACGCCTTCTCTGTCCCATCTCTGTAATGTTGTAACTGTTACATTCAACAATTCCGCAAATTCTTTTGGTTTATATATTTTATTTTTCATAAATATATTATACCATATATTTATGTGTTTTTATACATAAGTGCTAACAGTTTCTCCCCTCCTTTTTTTATACTAAACCCGAGAGTTCGACGATCTGTTTAATCTGCTTCCATCGATTCATCGTATAAAGGTGAATGGACTTAACGCCGTTTTCCTTAAGATCACGGATCTGTTTGACAACATAATCGATACCCGCCTTTTCCATCTCCCGGGGTTTATCGCTGTATTTTTCAATATATGCTGCCAGCTCGGGCGGCACAAAGGCTCCTGAGAGCTTGACGATCTTACTGATCTGTTTTGCTCTCAAAACAGGCATTATACCCGGTATCACCGGTTTATGCATACAAGAATCGCGCGAAAGCTCCAGAAAACGGTAGTAGTGACTGTTGTCAAAGAATAACTGGGAGATGAAAAAGTCCGCCCCAGCCTCCACCTTTATCTTCATATGTTTGATATTCAATCGCAGGTCTTTACAGTCCGGATGCCCCTCCGGGTAAACAGCAGCCCCGACACAGAATCGCCCGTCTCTGCGAATGATTGAAATCAGATCCTTGGCATATTCAAAATCACACCATGCCCCGTGAGGAAACGATACTCCCTCCGGTATATCTCCCCGCAGGGCCAGGATGTTCCTGACGCCAACGGAATAAAGTTTGTTCAGAATGGGTTGTATATCCTCTCTTGTATAACCGACAGCAGTCAGATGAGCCAGGGCCCTTGCGTTTTCAGACCTGATGAATTGAGAAAGTTCCACTGCTTTGCCTTTATTCGTTCCTCCGGGACCGTAGGTGACACTGATAAAATCCGGATCCATTGCCCCGAGTCTCTTGATGGTTCTCTTGATGATCTCAAACTGTTTTTTCTGACCTTTTTTCGGTGGATAGACTTCAAACGAGAGATGAAGGGCATCTCTTTCATACAGACTTGAGATATAATCATCCATTTTTCACACCTCTTTCAACACCAGCCAATCATGCAGGTTGTGCTTTTCACGGGGATTAAAACACCTGAATTCTCTTTTGCATCAACAAAATCACATCCGAGTTTCTTCAAGATTTTGATGTTTTCCAGGATACTGACAGAACCGTATCCGGGGGAGAATCTCCTGGTTCCTTTTTTTGTTGGGGATTCTCTTCTCATTTTTTCTCTAATGCGTTCATCAACACGCTCGTTGATTGACTCAACAGACTCTGAACCCCATGCATCAAGGAGCGTAGCCTGAAGGGTTTTTCCGTTATTGGAATACTCATTAATCTTATCATCAATTCTTTTGCCCAACGTTGAAACAAACAAAGTGACTTCCAGACATCGGGAAAAACTCTCCGGAAGATTCAAGGGACTCACATCATGAATCCCATAAGTCCTTAAGAGAACCTTAGAATCCACCAATTTGATTGCCTCAAGGTAGATCTTATTGGCCAGATCAATCATATATTCATCAGCTTTTATTGTCCTGCCCTTAAAGCCGGCTCTCAACAGATACAATGTCTTGGAAGGTAGAAAATCTCTCTTATCAATGCTTACAATACTGATAATAATCACCTTTTAGAAGAGGATTAAAGTCACAACAATAATGATAAAAGCCAAAAGCAAAAGGATTGAACCGGTCATGATGAGGTCAATGATTCTATCTTTCGAGAAAAGGGCCTCTTCATCGTCTTCTGTATTTTTGGTGCTATTTCCCGTAGCCGCCTTGAATTGAATCCCATCTTCCTTCTTCATGCCGGATTCTCCTAATAGCGAATAATTTTTGTCTATCTTTCGAATTCGCATATTGGACATGATGATCGATTTAGCAACAAACCAGTCGTCTATAAGTACCTTAATGAGCATCGTGCCGTTCTTTTCATTCAGGAATTCCCTCGCGATCACATAAGATTCAAGGGGCTTGATGTTTTTACCGTTCTCATCAAAACTCTGTGGATGTGCCTGTTGTAACTTTTTTTGTTCTTCTTCATCGGAGAAGTGTATCACGGATACATATAACGGCTCTCCCACTTTTACATTGGATATCTTAATACCCTCCATCGGATCAATAATAGGATAAAAATCAGATGTTGAGATAAGATCCTGTCTGGATTCGGGAAGATTTGAAGCGGTGTCTAAATCAATATCCACATTCTTCTTTTCCGCCTCACGCTCACTAAGCTCGTTATAAGTAGTAGCCTCATAATCAAATGTGAGTTTCACTTCACTCGTCCATTCATTGAGAATCTCATGCAGTTCATAATAAAGGTTCGACCGGTCATTTTTCTCTATCATATGACTGATCTTTTTGGTAAAGGCAGAACGCCCCCCCTTTTTTTGAATCATCCTCTTCACATGACCGATAAATTCATTGCTCTTCATAAGGACATCATTAGAGCGGGTCATTAAACTCTTGTACAAGACGTTCATCTTTTCACGAAACTCACTGAGATGATCCGTTGTTTCGAGGTTCAAGAGATTCTTAAAACGCCTTGGAAAAGCAACAAATTGAAAATCCAGGCGACTGTCTTTTTTACCGTTGAAAAAACCGACAATGAGTTCATCTGATGAATGCGCCTCGGCTATTAGCTTGACTGAAAAAAAATCAAAATCCATTGTATCACCTTATATACTGTTTAAGTAAAAACCTGTAACGGTTGTTTTCAAAAACAATTGATGAGTTTTTGAACAGATTAATTATATCATGATCTTCACCGGAGTATGGTAGAATAACGCCATGGAAATCTACAAACGAATATTTAAAATTGCTCTGCCGATTGCTATACAACAGATCATATTCAGCAGCATGAATTTTGTAGACATGCTGATGATAGGCCAGCTTGGAGAGATATCGATTGCCGCTGTCGGCCTGTCCAATCAGTTCTTCTTCATTTTCAACGTCATCATGTTTGGCCTTGTTTCGGGCGGTTCGA
Organism: uncultured Thermotogaceae bacterium; assembly: GCA_964631265.1. GTDB lineage: Bacteria > Thermotogota > Thermotogae > MWEM01 > MWEM01 > CAZVWW01. Next base: position 12,195 of record CAZVWW010000045.1, on the reverse strand, counting down.
TCTTTGTTGCCCAGTTCTGGGGAACCAAACAGTATGATAATATCTCAAGAACCACCGCGCTGATGATCATCTGTTCATTGATCATATCGGCATTCTTTTTTACCATGGCGCTCTTTTTTCCCTATGCAACATTACGTATCTTTTCTCCGGATAAGGCCGTCATCAACGAGGGAATCGGATACCTCAGTATCATCAGCTACAGCTTTATAACATTTGGAATCACGATGACGTTTTCTTTTGTCTTGAGAAACACGGAGAATGCCTTTGTGCCGATGATTATCAGCGTCATCTCCATCGGTCTGAATGTCTTTTTGAACTGGACCTTTATCTTCGGACGGTTTGGAATCGAAGCGATGGGAGTCCGCGGAGCGGGTCTGGGAACGCTGATTGCCAGACTATTTGAGTTGTCCCTGACACTCCTTGTCGTCTATACCCGGAAATATCCCGGAATGGTCTTCTTCGAGCATTTTGAGAGTATCACAAAGGACTTCCTGAGAAGATTTTTAAAATACACCATCCCAACGGTGGCCAATGAGTTCTTCTGGTCCACCGGGTTTACCATGTACTCGATTATATACAGTTATATGGGAACCCGTCTCCTCGCCGCAAACCGTATAATGAACAGCATTGAAAGACTTGCCTTCGCACTCCTGTTTGCCCTTTCAAACGCAGCTGCTGTCATCATCGGTCAGGAACTGGGGCGTTCGGATTATGAGAACGCGAGATTGATCTCTTCAAAGATCATCACTCTTATCCTGATTATCACTGTTTTTTGTGTAACACCCATGTTCATATTCGCCCCGCAGTTCGTTATGCTTTTCAACGTTACACCGGAGGTCAAGGAACTGGCGATATTTCTACTCCGGCTTGCCATGATCTTTGTTCCCGTCAAGGTATTAAACGGCCTGTTTGTGGTCGGCATCCTGCGTGCGGGAGGCGATACACGATTCACCTTTTTTGTGGAAACAGGCTGTTTGTGGTTTATCGGTATCCCGGCCACCGCGATAACCGGCCTCATCCTCAACTGGCCTTTCCCGGTTGTCTATTCGATGTGCATGGTTGAAGAGGTCATTAAACTCATCATTGTGATCAAGCGTTATAAAAGCGGTGCCTGGCTGAAAAACGTCGTCGAGAGTATCCATTAATCCGTTTCTCCGCTGCTCAGAACCTGTTCATATACTGCCCGGAGTCTTGTCCCGACTTTTCTGATGTCTCTTTTTTTTGCCGTCTTCCTGCCGTTGGAGACGATCTTCTCCCGTTCAGTCTGACGTGTCATCAATCGTTCCGCGGATTCAATAAAGCCGAAGTTGTCATTGGCCTTGAGGCAGTTGTGGTCTGATATCAGCCAGTTTTTATAAACCCCGATATCACGGACGATAAGCGGACACTTCATGGCAAGCGCTTCAAGCACGACGATGCCCTCATTCTCCTCGTAACTCGGAAAGAGAAACGCATCAGCGGCGGAATAAGCGCCGAGAAGAAGCGACTCCTCGATGAATCCGGGAAATGAAACGTTTGCAGGCGGGTTTTGGATGAGCTTTTTAATCCTTCCCGGGAGTAGCGGGGTCAGCTTTGCACCGAACCAGATAAACCGCCAACCGGGCCTCTTCAGGGCTAAATCGCAGAAATCGACCACACCCTTCCTCTCAAATGGGAGGCCCACACTTATAACGAGTGGTGTCTCAATATTAAAATGCTCACGAAACGAAGCGGCCAGCTCCCCGTTCGGGGAGAATTTTTTTGTATCTACTCCATTTGAAACAACTGCAGCCGGGGTTTTGACCAGATACCTCTCTACCAGTTTTTTTGTGTATTCACTTGGCGAGATAAGGTAATCGGCTCTGCTGTAGAGATATCTCACTCTCTTCTTGATCAGCGGAGCAAGGAGATTGCTCAAGACGAAACTGTTTTTAAAGTCTTCGTATGTCGTGTGTGTATGATAAATGGCCGGCTTTCCCTTTTTCTGTGTTTTCTTCAGCACTTTGGATGACCTTGTACCGATGGTATTAATATGAGCCAGATCGTAGTCCTCATTTTCATCTGAGGTATAATCAACACCGGCGCTTTTCAATGCCATTTTCTGATGTTCCAGTGCTTTACCGACCCCTGATTTACCGAATAACTTCTGCCCTTCCGAATATAAAAGGATCTTCATAACTTACCTCCAGTCTTTTATACTTCTATACTTCATTTTAACCCATAAACACTTCAAATCCAAACGACCGAAAGTCGTTAACATTTTTAAGCCAAAAATGATGTATAATGTAAATGGATTTACTGGTATGGTTTTTTCAAAATCATTTTAATATTGCTCAAGGAGGAGATTCTATGAAAAGAACTTTACTGTTACTACTTTTGTTAAGTATCACCGGACTTTTATTAGCCTGGCCGTCAGGGAATTCCTATGACAGGAGTTCATACGTACTGCCTTCTTTGAATTCCCCGTATTACCGGATGCCTGTTTCGTCCTATCAGTATCCGAGTTATTATTACTCACCACCAAATTATGCCTATTCGTATCTGTCTTATCCCTCGGCCCATGCCGTTTATACTCCCACTGTCAGGTATCAGACCCGATATATGCCAACCTATGTTCCGGTAACCACGGCGAGCTATGGATGGAATGTCAGCTACAGATACAGCAGACCCGTCGTACATCATTACGGCCATTATTATCCCTATTCTCATTCTTATGCCTACGGGACCTACAGCCCTTATTATCATTATCCATATGGCTGGTGATTTGATGTCATTAAAAAAAACCGTTTTGATTTTACTGTGTCTGTCCCTTCTGCTGTTAACCGGTTTTTCAGAGAAGGTCTTTCTGAAAAATGGAGAAGCGATAGAGGGAAGAATCCTCTCGATGAATGAACAGGTCATAACACTTGAAAAGGTTGACGGAACAACCATTAGAATCGACAGAAACAATGTGAGACTGGTGGATTATGAAAGCAGCGGAAACCGCCAGCCGGCGGAACAGATCCCCGAGGAATATCCTGCGAACGGCAACCAGCCACAGCCGGCACCACAGCCTCCCGTCGCACCGATTCCCAATGCTCCTGTATATCAGCCGAATCCCGTGGGCTATGTCGATACACTGATAGACCCCGAACTCGAGGGCAGAAGAAGGATGGTTGAATATCAGGAAGAACAGAAAAATCCGGCCCTTGCAGCCGGCCTTGGAACAATTTTTCCCGGAACCGGCCATTTTTACTGTGGTAAGATAGCAGCCGGATTCTTCTTCCTCGGTACCCGTGTCCTCTTTGCCGGCGCCACCGTCTACGGCTTTCAAAGTGTCACCGATCCCAATACCAACACAAAGAAATTGCGTGATCCCTGGATAGGCACAGCTGGAGCAATCGGCTTCACAGCGCTAACAATCATCGAGGCCATTGATGCTTACAGCTCAACCGTTGATTACAATAAAACGCTACGGTTGAGGCTTGGTATCGATACCATCAACCCGGAGGTAATGCCGGCCTTTAGACCGTAATTACGAACCTGAACGATCAAGAGGATGCCTGAAAGGGTATCCTCTTTTTTTAATTCAATACCGGCTGGAGTTCCACCGTCAACTCATTTATAACCGCTCTCAGTTCCCCTTCTGATAAATCAGAGGTATACCCGGAAACGCACCGTTTGAACCGGAATATCATCCATTGATGGTAAAGTGTTATAATCAGAAGGAATTTTGTACTACACAGGAGGCGATTTGATCAATCAAAACCCCTTTTTCTACATTGAGTTCCAAAAAGAACCTTCCTTTTCATATGATGAGGCTCTCAATCTGGTCCGGGATTTTGAAGACCATACGGTGGCCTCTCCAATAACACGAAAGAACTCCATCACGGTTGATATTGATGAATTCCGTTTAAAGGTCGGAGAAATCGGACGCCTCCTGGCCATTGTCAAGAACTGGAAAACAGTCCTTATGAGATTCAGAGGAAAAAAAGTTGATTACACCGGTATGAGCAAGATCTTAAGAGTATTCAGATGCAGGCAATATCGGAAGGAATCCCCTGATGAAGAAAAGTACTGTCTGGAATCGGGATGGGGATGCCGATTACTCAATCTGATTGATTCATCTTCTGTTGAAGAGATCAAAGAGTACAACGATGAACTGGTTTACTGGTTTGATTTTGGTTATTTTGAGGACGAGGAGACCTGGATAATCGCCAAAGAGGACATCCGGGAAGGGCTTAAAAACGAGATAGAGAGTAAGAATCTCGAACTGTGTTCTTTCTTTGACAGAAAGAGCATGGAGAGGGTGATCCGGTCATTTCCTGAAAAGATCAACATCAAAGAAGACAAGAGATGGAAGATTCGCTATCAAAAAACAGTAACAGGCAACAATACCCTCGAGGCCGTCGGGGTTAAACCGAATACCGGTGAAGAAGAAGTGGCACCGGAAAGCGAAAACAGGAATATTCCCGAGGTCAGATTTTCCGATATCGGTGGCATAGATGATGTCATTCAGAGTATCCGCGAGGTCATCGAGCTCCCGTTGAAACGGCCCGAACTCTTTCATTATCTCGGTATCAAACCGCATAAGGGGATCCTGCTCTTCGGTCCTCCGGGATGCGGGAAGACAATGATCGCCAAAGCGATAGCCAACGAGATTAACGCCCACTTCATCCCAATCAAAGGCCCTGAGCTCTTTAATAAATTTCTGGGTCAGTCAGAAGAGAATCTGAGGAATATCTTTACCGATGCCAGAAAAAAACAGCCCACCATTGTGTTTTTTGACGAGATCGACGCCGTCGCCCAAACCCGTTCCTCAAAAGAGACGCTGAGAAGTGAATCCCGTTTTGTCACCCAGCTTCTTTCTTTGATGGATGGCATAGAGGATTATGGAAAGATATGTGTTATTGCATCAACAAACAGACAGAATTCCATCGATGAAGCTCTGTTGAGACCTGGAAGATTCGATTATACAATAGAAATTGACAAGCCAACTAAACAGGGGTGTTATGATATCTTCAGAATCAAAACGAGAGATATGCCCGTTTCAGATACAATGGATATCCGCGCTTTCACTGACAGGCTCCTTGGCCTGACAGGAGCCGAAATCGATTTTGTTGTTCGCGAGGGTGCCTACAATTGCCTGCGGCGCAGTGTAGACCTGAAAAAGTGCATCGCCCCGGAAAATAATTACAAGATTCAGCTGAACACGCTGAGAATAAACGATCAGGATTTTGAGAAATCGCTGCAACGGGTTAAAGAAATGAACCCCCATCAGGATCGACATTGACGAGGAGAAAACCGATGACAAAAACAACAAAAAAAAGGGGACTCATCAACTCAAAACGGAAAAGAGTCTTTCTGTTCCTGCTGATCATCCTCATCCTCTTGTCAATATATATCCTTTTCATCGAAACAAATCGACTTGAACTCACTTACATCGGAAAGGGCGAAGAAGCCGGAGAGTATTCCTCGAATAACGAACTGAGAATTGCCTTCTTTGCCGATCTGCATCTGTATCAGTACCGGCCTTTTCACGACAGATTATTAAACAGGATCAAAGATTATCATCCGGACGTGATTCTCTTCGGTGGGGATGCATTGGCAAAATGGACGGATGTCAAAGGTCTTGTCAAGTTCTTTGACCGGTTGAAAGGGATTGCGCCAACCTACACGATATTCGGAAATTGGGAGGAGTACGCACCGGTTCACATGCGTCAGAGGTTTGAGAGCCTTGATATCCCCCTCATAGAAAAAGAATCAACGGTCATCAACATCAAGGGATATAAACTCGGTATCACGGGATTGGAATCCCATTATTTTTTCCGAAACACAGAACGTTTGAGTCAAGACGGCAAAAGAGATTATGATATCCTCCTCATTCATTCCCCTTTGAGAATTGATGAATATCCCGATATCCTTGATGAGTACGATCTCGTACTGGCCGGGCACACGCACGGAGGTCAATTCTACATCCCCTTTATCACCAAAGATCTGATGAGCTGGAAAAACGGTAACGAAATCAAGTTCCTTGCCGGAGAATACCACCACAAAGATACGATGATCTATGTGACAAGAGGGGTCGGTCAATGGTTTCCGGGCCGGCTGAACTGCCCGCCGGAGCTTGTGATACTGGATCTGAACCGTTCCGGAGATTTCTGAAATGATCGATAAACGCCTCCACAATGGCTTTTCGCTCAGTCTCAAAGAGGAATTCATCATTTTTACTCTCTGCTGAAAGCGTGTAATTGTATGAGCCGGTCAGAAGGATCTGATCATCGACAATGAGAAATTTCTCATGAAGTAACGCATCACAGAAATCCAACTGCGTATTTGTAAATCGCATAAGCGCCTCAAGCGAACTGTAAACATTGGTAAGATTCCAGTCCCGGTCGAGCATCACCTGAATCTCCACACCGTGAACCGAAAGGACTTTGAGATAATTCACGATTCTTTTATCGGTAAAGGCAAACATGGCAATTTTGACGCTTTTTCTCGCCTTGGAGAGCGTCCCGATTACCCGTCCAAACGTATCCTCCTCGGGCGAAAAGCAGATCTGATCCTCCAGAGGGCTTCTCATTGCCTTGAACTTCCCGTCATAACACTGCTTGAAATTACTCTCGAAGGCCTCAACCAGCCCGCGATCATCACTGATAATGACGTTGTTCTCATGCTCCTCAAGACTGGTTTGACTGAGGTTTGTCGAACCAAACCAGACCTTTTCTGAATCAGCCACCATGTATTTGTTGTGCATCAGCCCTTCAGCATCATATACGATCCCCGTTTCTTCAATAAAGACCCTGTTGGAATCGTCTGTGATTACTCTCACCTTAACCCCGTTCTCTGACAATGATGCTATTGCCCGGAGAATATCGGGATCAGAGATGTTATAAACACAGATATCAAGCGTATCTTCTGCTGACTGAATAAAAGCCAGCGTCTTTTGTTTAAGGTCATCTTCTTTGAAGTAAACCTGATAGAAGAACGTATCACAAGATGAAAGTATTAAAATGATGAAAAGAATCGCTAAAAAAGAGAAAAAAGGACGCATACTCGCCCTTTCCTTTCATAATTATTTTTTCCTGGTGTGCCCGGGGCGATTTGAACGCCCAGCCTTTACATCCGCAGTGTAACGCTCTATCCAGTTGAGCTACGGGCACATAAAAAAATGGCGGAGAGGGAGGGATTCGAACCCTCGGAGAGCTCAATGCCCTCACTTGCTTAGCAGGCAAGCGCCTTAGGCCGCTCGGCCACCTCTCCTAACGGAAGCAACGGTAGTATACCACATGATATGAATTTTTTCAAGTAAATGATTCGGGAAAAGATGAAAATGAATCGCTCACAGGACCATCTCTCTGCAGTAGTAATCCATGGCCAGAATGGTCTCGCCAACCATCGCAGACTTGACCATATCAATCTTTGAGGGAACAAGTCTTAACTGTCCTGCTGCGGGGGAGATGACCCTTGATTTCAGCTTGCGTTCAATCAGTTTGAGCATATGCAGTGGGATAATCGAGCCCATCCCCCCCATCACGATAAATTCCGGGTTGATAAGGTTGACGATGTTGACCAGTCCCAGTTCCAGATAATCGTAGTATTCTTCCATAATCTCTCTGGCCCGGGGCTCCCCGTTGTCATTCTTTCTCAGTAATTCTCTGAACTTCTCGATATAGAGCCGGCTCGTCATTTCCCCACCAAGCCTCTCATACTCTTTCACAACTTCCTCAACGGATATATAACACTCAAGGCACCCTCTGTTCCCGCATTTACATCTCGGACCGTTTACATCGATACTCATATGCCCGATCTCACCTGCTGTGAAACTGTTTCCCGCAAACAACTGCCGGTTAATCAAAAGGGCGCCCCCTACCCCCTGTGATATATAGAGAAGCACCCCGTTCTTCAATCCTGAGATATCATCATTGATATAGATCTCTGTTCTCAGGGACAACTTAGCCTCATTCTCAATCCAGATTCTGATATCTTTGTTAATGTCAGAGCGTATCCTTTTACTGAAATCAATCTCCTTCCATTTTAAGTGAGGAAGGTTAATAATCGTTCCGTTGTTGTTATCCACAATCCCGGGAACAGAAAGGACCATCCCGAATGATTCTCCCGGCTTATGGGACGCTATATAATCAGCAACAACAAGTTCAATGAATTGATCAATCTTCCCTGGGGTTTCATATTCGTTGATGATATCACATGAATTATCCAGATAACCCAGACCGGTATAGGTTTTCTCAACCCCTAATTTAGCTAGAAACACCCTTTTTCTGTCCCTTTTGGGATAAAGTCTTATCGAATTCCTGCCGGGGTTTTCATTCTTCTTCTTACCGATCTCAACGACCAGGTCCTTTTCTTTCAAAAAGTTGATGATATTCGTGATGGTACTCGGGTTCAAACCGGTCTTCTCGGCCAGTTCTTTTCTCGTTGTACCGGGTGAATACCGGATCATGTTGAATAATATTAACTTATTGGAGAGTCCCATTTTTGATGCATTAATCGGTTTTGCCAATTTTATCTCCCGGATTTTATCTACCCTGCCGGAAGAAATAAAGTTCCGGCAGGGTTGTAGGATTAGTTCTTAATGGCTTTCAAAAAGAGTTGAATACTTCTTTCTTCTTTCAATGTACTGCTTCTCTCCTTCTATGAGAACCGTCTTTTCAAGTACGATATCCTCCGAGGAGTGACCAATCATAATCTTAAACTCACCGGGTTCGACGACGAGGTGCATATCTCTGTCGTAAAAGGCCAGTAATTCCATCGGCAGTCTAAAACGGCATCTTTTCTCATTTCCGGATTTCACAAATACCTTCCCGAAACCCTTTAACTCTTTAACGGGTCTGGTAACGCTGGCAGCGGGATCGTTGACATACAACTGCACAATCTCCTCACCGTCCCGGTCTCCGGTATTCTTAATCGTGAAGGTTATGTCGATGTATTCCTGATGGATGTCATATGTATCGTTCATTTGCATATCTGCGTATTCAAAAGAAGTGTACTGCAATCCGTAGCCAAACGGATAAAGCGGTGTCGGGGATCCGTCGATATAATCCCCGAACCAGTGCGAACGCTGACCTGATGCCTTGTGATTGTAAAAGACCGGTATCTGACCAACCGCCCGCGGGAATGAGATTGGCAGTTTCCCTGACGGGGCACTCTCTCCAAAGAGTATGTTGGCTACTGCAGTGCCACCCTCTTCTCCGGGCAACCAGGCCTGAAGAAGGGCATCCGTTTGCTCCTCAAAGGTTTCAAGGGAATAGGGCCTGCCGGATACAATCACTGTTACCGTTTTTGTCCCGGTCGATAAAACGGCCTCTGCCAGTTCCATCTGATGCCCCGGTAATATCAGCGTCATGCTGTCTCTGGCCTCTCCGGTTGTACAGTCTTTGATCAAACCGGATTTATCCCCGAGACAAAGAACAACAACATCCGCTTCCCCGGCTGCTTTTTTAGCCTTTGCCAGATCAAGGTCATCGTCACCGACCACAGAACAACCCTTGACATACGAAATACTGGTCTCTTCTGAAACCTGTTTTTTTATCCCTTGAAGCAGATCAACGACATCCGTTGAAGAGAAATCAGCTTCATCAAAATCAGGCATCGGGGAACCGAACGGATCTCTCTCTTTCATATCCATGAGAGACTCCATATGGGCCGGGAATGAATAATCCCCAAGGAGATTTCGCCCGTCGGCTGCATTGGGACCTATTACAGCAATCTTCTTGATATCTTTTGACAGCGGCAGGAGTTCATCGTTGTTTTTCAGCAATACCATTGATTTTTCAGCTGCCTTCAGAGATACCTCCCTGTGTTCCTCAGTATTCAGGGTTTGGGGTATCTTATCCGTATCGATATAAGGATTGTCAAAGATACCCTGTTCAAACTTGATGGACAGGATTCTCTTGACAGACTTGTCAAGCGTCTCAGTCTTGACTTCACCACTTTCCACATATTTTTTCAACGGCTTTGTATAACACTTCGTAAAGGGGAGTTCAACATCAAGACCTGCTTCCAAAGCCAGTTTAGAGGCATCGCTCAATGTCGGGACCAGCTTGTGATACTCCTTGAGCATATCGATTGCAAAATAATCTGAAACGACTATCCCTTTAAATTCCCATTCTCCTCTTAACACATCCGTGAGAAGCCATTTGGATGCTCCGCAGGGCACCCCGTCCAATTCATGATACCCGTTCATAACCGATCGGGCTCCCGCTTCTCTAACAGCTCTTTCGAAGGGGAGCAAGAAAACCTCCCGCATCTCTCTCGGGGCAATATGAGGAGGCGCCCAGTTCATACCGCCTTCAGAAACACCATACCCCACAAAATGCTTTAACGTGGCAATGACACCTCTGGTGAGATCCTCCCCCTGCAATCCTCTAACATATGCGCTACCCATGGCACCCACCAGATAGGGGTCCTCTCCAAAAGTCTCCTCGGTCCTTCCCCATCTCGGGTCTCTGGTCACATCCATCAGAGGTGACAGGGCCTGATGGGCATTGACAGTCCGGAGTTCTTCTCTGATTACGGATGAAACCTCCTCGACCAGTTCCTCATCCCATGCACTTGCCAATCCAATCATTTCAGGGAACATGGTTGCATCTTTTGTAAGATAACCGCAAAGGCACTCTTCGTGGATCATAGCCGGTATACCTAATCGCGTTTTTTCGACAAGGTACGCTTGAATATCGTTGATGAACCGGCCCAGTTCTCCGGGTTTAAGAAATGTGGCACCACCGGGTCTTGTTATTTGCCCTATACCGTCTTTAATCTTGTTCTCTGCTTTTTCAGCGTCAAAGTGGCCGGAACTGAATACTTCATAACTCCAGATTGATGTCAGTTGTGCAATCTTCTCATCGAGTGTCATTCTCTTCAATAAATCATCCACTCTATCTTGAATACTGTTGTTTTTATCTTTATATAGTTCCATAACATTACACCTATCCTTTCACAGCACCTGCTGTCATCCCTTTTATCAGTTTTTCCCCGGAAAAGGCATAGAATAACAACAGAGGCATCGTTGATAACAGTAAAGCCGCCAGCATCGCGGGAATGTTTGCCGAAAACTGTCCCTGGAAATCCCAGAGTCCAAGTGTCAAAGGCCTGTTCTCCGGTGAATTGATTAAGACCAGAGAAAAGACAAATTCGTTCCATAATATGACCATATCGTATATCGTAACCGCTGTTATTGCAGGAGCGGAGAGAGGAAACACAATCTTCCAGAATGTCTGCCAACTCGTCGCGCCATCTATCTTGGCAGCTTCCTCAAGACTCACCGGTATATCCTCCATGAAATTCTTCAGTATAAAGATGGTGATAGGCAGGTTGAAACCGACATAAGGACCGATCAATCCCCACAAGGAATCGTAAAGCCCGATGTTCTTTGTAATCGTATAAACGGGAACGAGTGTGATGTGGATGGGGATTGTTATCCCGATAATAAACAGCAGAAAAATCACATTTTTAAATTTGAATTTCAATCTCGAGAGTGCAAAAGCCCCCATACTACCGGCTATGACCAATATGGCAAGGGAGACACCCACAATAATGACCGTATTGATCAGATACGTTGGAAAATTCATGTTCCAAACGGAAGTATAATTGCCGAGGAACATCTTGCTCGGAAGTTCCCAGGGGCTCCCCATAAAGAATTCCATTGATTCTTTGAATGAATTCATCACCATAAAGATCAGCGGATAGACGGTTATAAACAACCAGAAGATCCCGAAGGAAAGCGCCAGTATTTTTAAACCTGAATTGTTTTTATGCATAAGTCTTACCCTTCCTTCCACCTAAAGTAAGGGTTAATAGTGTTAAACCGATGGACAGAATAAACATGAATGAGGCAACGGTGCTCCCGTATCCCATTCTGAAATTCGTAAAGGCCTGTTTGTACATATAGGTTGCCATCAACTCGGTCGAATGACTTGGTCCCCCTTCGGTCATGACATATATCAGACCAAAATACTTCAAAGAGCCGGTTAATGCCAGTACAATCGTCATTCTGATGGTGCTTGTAATCAGGGGAAGGGTAATTCTGAAAAAGGTCTGAACCCGTGTTGCCCCGTCAATATAAGCCGCTTCGTTCAACTCTTTGGGTATGCCGGATATCGCTGCTGAAAAGATGATCATATAAAACGGGATATACTGCCAGCAGATCGTCGCAATAACTGCTCCAAAGGCCGTTTCGGGATCACCAAGCCAGCCTTTTGCAAGATGACTTAATCCAAC
>CAZVWW010000044.1:0-16773 GCA_964631265.1 uncultured Thermotogaceae bacterium | reverse complement strand
ATAATATGAGGTGATATAAATCAAGATAGCAGAAAAGGCAAAAAAGGTCAAAGAAGCGGAGAGAATACTCAGAACCACTGAAACGAAAGACAAAAACACCGCCCTGTTACAAATAGCTCGAAGTTTGAAAGAGAATAAAGAGACAATCCTGAGCGATAACGCCCGGGATGTTCAAGCGGCAAAGAAGAATAAGGTCAAGGCGTCCCTCATCGACAGACTGGCATTGAATCCAAAGCGTATAGACGGGATGATAACGGCCTGTGAGAATGTTGCGGGGTTGAACGATCCAGTGGGTGAGGTCATCAAGTCGTGGGTGCAGAATGGCTTGAGAATCTCGCAGATCAGAGTGCCGATAGGCGCCATTGGTATGGTTTATGAATCCAGACCGAATGTCACCCTGGATGCCACCATCCTGGCTTTAAAAACGGGGAACCCTGTCCTGTTGAGAGGGGGCAGTGATGCCATTTATTCCAACCTCTCCATCACCCGGGCTATAAAAGAGGGCTTAAGCCAATCCGGTTTGCCGGAAACAGCTGTCGAGATCATTGAAGACACGGATCGGGAGAATGTCAGGGAGATGCTGACCGCCAATCAATACCTTTCGCTTATCATCCCCAGAGGCGGTGCAGGGCTGATCAAGTTCGTTGTTGAGAATTCAACGGTTCCGGTGATTGAAACAGGCGTGGGCAACTGTCACATCTTTGTTGACAAAGATGCCAACATAGCCAAATCAGTTGCCATCATCAAGAATGCCAAGACTCAGCGTCCCGGAACCTGCAACTCTGTTGAAACCCTGCTGGTCCATGAAAAGATTGCCCCGGCCCTGCTTCCGTCTTTGAAATCCGTCCTCAAGGAAAGCAATGTCGAGATAAGGGGATGCGGGAAGACAAGCACGATCATTGACGTCAAAAAGGCCGAAGAGGATGACTGGAGAGAAGAGTTCCTGGATTATATACTGGCGGTTAAGGTTGTCAAATCAACAGATGAGGCAATTGAACACATTCAACAATACTCATCCGGCCATTCAGAAGCGATTCTTACAGAGAATTATTTCAACGCCATGAGATTTACAAACGCCCTTGATTCTGCAGCCGTGTATGTCAATGCCTCTACGAGGTATACGGACGGCGAACAGTTCGGTTTCGGCGGGGAGATCGGTATCAGCACACAGAAGCTTCACGCCCGTGGACCTGTTGGTTTGAGGGAATTGACCAGTTACAAATATATAGTACTCGGTCATTATCATGTCAGGACATAAAAGTCACGAGCTTGGACCTAAACCCAAAAAAGCTTCAAAGAGTCTAAAAAGAAACCAAGTTTAGAAAAAAACTTAGAATCCGGAGGATTTCATTGGCAAAAATAGTCGTAAAGGTTGGAAGCAACCTCCTCGTCAAAGAAAACGGGGAACTTGACAAAAGTTATATCATAGAACTGGCCAGAATTCTTTCCACCATCAAAAAGGAGGGCAATGAGATTATACTTGTCACATCCGGTGCCAGAGCTGCCGGGTATGGCAAGGCCATCCAGGAGCGTATCGACGAGGACCTTTATCAGAAGCAAGCCCTCTGTGCGATTGGACAGGTTCAGCTCATGAAACTGTATGAAACAGCCTTTGACATGTACGATGAGCGGATCTCTCAGATATTAATCAACAGAAATGATTTCGGAGACCGTAAACGGTTTTTGAACCTGAGGAATACAGTGATCGGGCTCAGTGAAATGGGCGTTATCCCGCTTGCCAACGAGAATGATACGGTGGCGACTGAAGAGATAACGTTCGGTGACAACGATCTCCTCGCTGCCATGTTTGCCATCGGCTGGAAAAGTGATATGTTGTTACTCCTCTCAAGTGTGAAAGGGGTACTTGATATCAACGGAACTATCATAGAACGTTTCGACAAAGCCCGTAAAATAAAGAGGATGACAGCGACAAGCTGGGGAAGCGGCGGTATAGAGACCAAGATAAGAGCCGCCCGGGCGGCATCGGCAACAGGGGTCAGGACGTGTATCTGTGACGGTCGAGATGTGAATAATATCGAGCGTTTTTACAGGGGTCAGGATGTGGGAACAACGTTTGCCCAATCGGATAAAACCAAATCAAAGAAGGCCTGGATCGGTTTTTTATCCCATACTACGGGGGAAATACGGATTAACGGGGGCGCCAAAAAAGCCGTGAAGGATAAAAAGAGTATTCTACCGGTCGGAATCGTTGAGATCAACGGTCAATTTGACGTGGGAGATGTGGTTACCGTCAAAGATACCAACGGGTGCTCTCTTGGACGGGGCATTACCAATTTTTCGAACACGCAGGCCTTGGCAATTATCGGCAAGAAGAGTGAGACTATCCGGACAACAATTGATCCGAACGCGTCTAAGGCCTTCATTCATGTTGACAATTTCTGGCTAGAAGAATAAATATTCAAGAGGTGATAAAATGAAGATACCGCTTTATCAGATCGATGCTTTCACAGAAGACCCCTTCAAAGGTAATCCTGCGGCAGTCTGTCCGACAGAAAACGCATTAGAGGATGAGCTGTATCAGCATATTGCCGCTGAGATGAATCTCTCGGAAACGGCCTTTATACATCCTGCGGGAAAAGAGGGCTTACAGCAGTCGAGCGTCTTTCATTTGAGATGGTTCACCCCGGAGACCGAGGTTCCCCTCTGCGGACACGGAACGCTTTCCGCTGCATATGTTCTCTTCACTGAGTATAAGATCAGCGGCACGATCACCTTCCTGACAAAAAGTGGTGAGTTAAGGGCCGGTTATGAAGACGGTCAGGTAATCATGGACTTTCCCGTCAACAGACCGGAAAAGATCGCTGTGGCTGAAACTCTAAAAGAACCACTGAACTTGACAACAAACTTTACAACCTATCTGAACAAAGAGCAGGGGTTTCTGATGCTCCTACTGGAATCGGAGAAAGATGTCGTATCCCTAACCCCTGATTTCGGAAAACTCAGAAAAGTCCGGTTTCCGTTTGAGATTCATGGCCTTATTGTAACGGCAGCATCAGACCATGAGTGTGATTTCAGTTCCCGGGTTTTTGTCCCCTGGGAGGGTATCGACGAGGACCCCGTCACCGGCTCTGCCCACACCGTTCTGGGACCTTTCTGGTCTGAGAAATTGAACAAAAAACGGCTCACAGCCTTTCAGGCCTCAAAGAGAGGCGGGGTTCTCGAGTTGGAAGTGGGAAGAGAAAGGATGTCTATCAAAGGAAACGCCGTTAAAACAATCGAAGGGATTATCATGAGCGGCTGAACCCTTAACAGAATCAGCAGAATAAGAAAAGACACAACTTTCCTAATGATTGAGAGTCCCTGCTTAAAGGATTTGTCGATTCTGAATAATGAATGATTTGTTACGCTCCAAGCGAAGCCTTTCTTCAAAACACTTGAGGGGTTTTTTACTCTGGAGCGACTTGAAATATGGTATCATTAAGCGTAGACGTTATTGCTTAAGAACTAACCTTGATGGCGTTTAAATGCACTTATAGAAGGCTTTAAAACGCTTCGTGCGATCACAGAAAGAGGTGTTGCCCATTAAAAATATATATATGATAACGATTTTCATGGTCTTTCTGACCCTGTTGGTCTTTTCCCGGGATAACAGATACCTGTTCGACCACCTAACCCGAAAAGAAGGCCTTGCCAATTCCTCTGTATCTTCCATTGTCCAGGACAAAAACGGTTTTCTGTGGTTCGGGACACAGGGCGGACTGAACCGTTATGACGGGAAGAACTTTGTTCACTACGGTCATGATCCCTATGAGCCAAACAGCATCCCGCATAATCTCATTCAAACCATGTATCTCGATTATGAAAGCAATATTCTCTGGTTGGGGACCTACAACGGCTTAACCCGTTTTGACATCAACACCGAGACTTTCACCTCTTTCAAACACGATCCTCATGACAAAACAACGCTAAGTGATCCGGTGGTAACCGCGATAACAAAAGGAGCCGGAGGAGACATCTGGGTGGGGACTCTAAACGGATTGAACAGGCTTGACACCGGAACCGGAGAGTTCAGGCAATATTATGCCGAGAAGGCAAACACCCATTCAATCTCCGATAACACGATACGTTCGCTCCTCTGTGATTCAAAGGGAAGACTCTGGATCGGCTCCTACGGGGGTTTGGACTCATATAATCCAGAAAAAAATCACTTCGAACATCATCTGACCAAAAACCCGGATGATCAGGACACCGAAGAGACTGGCACACAGGGACTGGAAAGTCCTTTTGTAATGGCTATCAAAGAGGATGATAACGGCATTCTCTGGATTGGAAACTGGGGAGCCGGCCTTGTACGATTTGATCCTGAATCCGGAGCTATGAAGACACTCAAAACACCGGATGATAAGATCTATACGGTTAATGCTCAGGATCCCGAACACATCTGGCTGGGTAGCTGGGGCGGAGGCCTTTTCGAATATATCCCCGAAACAAATGAACTGAATACGTACCGATACGATAAGAATAAAGCGAAGACCCTCAGCCACGATATCGTTTATTCCATCTTCGAGGATAATTCCGGCATCATCTGGATCGGAACAAACGGGAACGGGATTAACAAACTGAACCGGAATAAAAAAGACTACCGTGTTTTTTCAAGTGACGCGAAAGACGATCATGAGGTATCGAGGGGGAAGATCTACGCCATACTGGAGGATCACAAAGGGGATCTGTGGATAGGCGCATACGGCACCGGATTGAACCGCTATATCAAAGAAGAGAATAAAATGGTTCATTATCAGCATGATCCGGAGGATCCTGACTCTCTCAGCAACGATATTGTCACTTTCCTGTACGAGGACAGCAAGCAGAACATCTGGATCGGGACAAATGATGGACTCAACAGGTTCAGAAGAGAAACAGACGATTTTGAAGTCTACGGGAGTGATGATACAGTCAATACGCCAAGCGGGAATATACCCTTTGCAATGGAAGAAGATGCGGAGGGCCGGCTTTGGATCGGATATTATGAAAACGGTATGGATATATGGAACCGTGAGGAAAACACCTTCACCAATTACAGGCACGATCCCGACAACCCGGACAGCTTGAGCAACAACCTGGTTTACAACATAACAATGGATCCTGACCAGATTATCTGGATAGGAACCAATGAAGGGCTCAACAGATATGATGAACAAAGTGACGGCTTTGTCAAATACCTGAATAACCCCGACGATAAGAACAGCTTAAGCAACAACACCGTCAGGTCAGTCTTTGCCGATGACAAGGATCAACTCTGGATTGGAACGACCAGTGGCGGTTTGAACCTCTTCAAGAAAAAAGACGAAAGCTTTACACACTATACCGAAAAGGACGGCCTTTCCGACAACATCATCCTGGCGATCCTCGAGGACAAATCTGGAAAACTCTGGTTAAGTACCACGTACGGAATCAGTGTTTTCAACCCGGAGACGGAAGTCTTTACAACCCTTTCAGAAGATGATGGCCTATGGGGAATGGATTTTACACCGGGACATGAAAAAACAGCAGACGGCACGATGTATTTTGGCAGTATGCACGGGGTGTATGCCTTTAAGAGTTCCCCTGAGTCTTCAAATCAACATAAACCGGAGGTACAGGTCATTGATGTAAAAGTCATGAACGAAACCTACGAGAGTGATAAACCCCATTTCCTCCTGGAAGAAATCACACTGCCACATGACAAAAACTTCATTTCATTTGAATTTGTCGGTATTGATTACCATTCCCCCGAGAAAAACCAGTATGCCTATAAACTGGAAGGATTGAATGAGGATTGGATCTACTCCGGCAACCGGAACTTTGTCAGTTATTCCAGTCTGCCCCCTGGAAATTATCGCTTCAAAGTGAAGGCATCCAACAACAACGGGGTATGGAGCGATGAAAAGAATGTTATCGAATTAAGTATCAGTAACCCTCCCTATAGAACGTGGTGGGCCTATCTTATCTATATTTTAATTGTCTTATTTGTCCTGTTTCTCATTAAAAAAGCGATCGATCTCAAACTGAAAAAAGAGAAAGCCGAGGCGGCTAACACCGCCAAATCAAGCTTTCTGGCCAATATGAGCCATGAGATCAGAACCCCGCTGAATACCGTTATCGGATTCAGCGACCTATTGGTTGAAACACCGTTAAACAAGACGCAGAAGGCTTACACTCAGAGCATTAATAACTCAGCTCATTCACTTTTGGGTATTATCAACGATATACTGGATTTTTCAAAGATAGAAGCCGGTAAGATGGATCTTGAAAGTGTCCATACGGATATGGAAGAACTGATAGAAGAAACACTTGATATCGTTAAATATACAGCGGAGGAGAAGGGGATCGAACTGAGACATACAGTCGCTCCGGAGCTTCCCGTTTATGCCCTCGTGGATCCGTTAAGACTCAAACAAATCCTCATCAACCTGCTGAGCAACGCCATAAAATTCACAGACAAAGGTTTTGTAGAATTGAGAGTGGATTATGAAAAGATCGATGAAAAGAACGGAAGGTTCTTCTTCTCGGTTAAAGACACAGGAATCGGTATCAGTGAAGCACAGAAGAAAAGCCTCTTCAAAGCCTTTACACAGGCTGATATTTCTACAAGCAGACAATACGGGGGCACAGGGCTGGGTCTGACCATCTCCAATCTGATCGCAGAAAAAATGGGGACCGGCATTCGTTTAGAGAGCCGGGAAGGTGTTGGATCAACTTTTTCTTTTGAGTTTTCAACCGAATATTTCATGGAAAGGACCTCTGAAAAAGCAACTCAAACGGATCAACAAACCTCATCCAAAGAGATTACGGTGGAATCGAACAAACAACCTCAGGCACTTTCAGATGAAACCCCGCGAATCATGATTGCTGAAGATGTAGCGATGAACCTGCTGTTGATTAAAACGCTCATCACTAAAGCGCTTCCCGATTCAACAATCATAGAGGCCAAAAACGGGAAAGAGGCCTATCAGAATGCCGTTGAACAGCCAATAGACCTCATCTTCATGGATATACAGATGCCGGAGATGGACGGGATAGAAGCAACTCGAAAGATACGGCAGGAAAGCAACTCCTCCAACAGAGACACGCCCATCATCGCTTTAACAGCTGAAGCAATCAAGGGTAAAAAAGAAGACTGTCTGAAAGCCGGAATGGATGAGTTTCTCACAAAACCCGTTGACAGGGAGCAACTGAATCAATATCTTGACAAGTATTTTGACGGTCGTAAATCAGCCGTCGACGAAAGAATAAAGCAGGCAAAAGAAGAACAGGAAAGAAAACACCATTTCAATGAGGAAAAGATCCTTGAAAAGATAGATGGTGACGAGGAAACATACCAGATTCTAATCAACACAGCCATAAAAGATATTAACATGAATATAACTGATTTAAGAAATGCAGTGGAAAACAACGATGAAGACACCCTTGAAAAAAAGGCCCATGCAATAAAAGGAACCTCGCGGGAAATCTGCTTTGAGAGAATGGCTGATATCTCACGCGAGATAGAAAAGACCATTCAAGAGGGTGAAAGGGAAAATATCTCAACGAAATTCAACGAACTTGAAAAAGAATGGGAGAACGTTCAGGCGATCATTAACACCGACAACAATTAAATCAATTCATAAGAGGTTGATGTCACCGGTGCCTTGAGACTGTCAAGGACTCTCTCAAGGAGAACCCCGTCACGATGAGGCATTTTGTAGCCGAATGTTGCCCTTATGGACAGAGACACAAAATGCTGGGCCCTGTCGAGTGCCAGCGGCAGGCTGTCTCCCGTCATAAGACCTCCAACAAGGACACTGGTGAACATGTCTCCCGTCCCGGGATAATACGCCGGTATATAATCGCAGGTCACTTTCCAGAATCGCTTATCCTCTGAATTAAAGGCATAGGTGGATGTCATTTTGGGTTTCCGGCTATCCGGCACGCTTGTAATGACGGCGTACTTCGGGCCCATTTGCGACAGAGTCTTCAGCCATTTCTTAACATCTTCATCTCCCATGTGTTCAGGCACAGGTTGTTCAAGTAAGAATGCTGCCTCTGTGATATTGGGGGTTATCAGGTCCGCCATGCCAATCAATCCCCGCATCCCCTTCACCATGGAATCAGTGACGGTCTGATAAAGCCGTCCTTCATCCCCCATAACCGGATCAACCACTTTCAGTTGTTCCGACCGGCCGAACAGGTCAAAGAACTCTTTCACCAGGGCTATCTGCCTGGAAGAACCGAGAAACCCGCTGTATATCGTTTCAAACGTCAGCTTCAAGCTCTTCCAGTGATTCATATACCCGGCCATGTGCTCTGTCAGATCGACAAACTCAAAATCTTTAAATCCCCCCGTGTGCGTGGATAAAACAGCGGTTGGCATCGGACATACCTGAATGCCCATATTAGACAGGATCGGTATAATCACCGTCAAAGACGCCCTCCCGAAGCCTGAGATATCATGGATCGCCGCAATTCTCGGAACAACATTCTTCACATTATCACTCCAGACTATCTTTTCACTGATTATACCATTCATTTTCCAATCAAATCTGATACAATAAACACATGAGAGATTTATCCTATACCCGTTTTTTTGGTTTACAGATCGTTTCATCGGGGAAAAACACAATAGAACAACACATCAGAAAATGCCTGCTCGAAAAAGAGAGGATAAAGATTACCACCATGAATGCTCAAATAGCTTATTACTATCTGAACGACGAAACCGCCAGAGAAGCTATCGGAGAGTCTGTGGTTATTCCGGACGGGACGGGTTTGTCATGGGCCATAAAAAGAATGAATGGTATAACGATAACGCGCTATCCAGGCGTTGAGCTGATGAAGAGGATATGTGAGATTGGAAATGAAGAGGGACTCACGTCTTTTTTTCTCGGGGGAGCTCACGGTGTTGCAAAGAAGGCTGCAGAGAACCTCTCTGCCCTAACGGGCATCAGCGTTGCCGGTACCGGAAACGGTTTTTTTGATGAGGAAAAGGAAGCGTCCATTGTAGAAGCAGTACGCAAGAGCAAAACGGACATTCTCTTTGTCGGTCTCGGGGCTCCCAAACAGGAAAAGTGGATAAATGAGCATTTTCAGAAAACCGGTTGCACGCTTGCAATCGGGGTTGGTGGTTCGCTGGATATATACGCGAAAACTGAAAAACGGGCTCCCGGGTGGGTCCAGAAAGCCAATTTGGAATGGTTGTACAGAATCGCGAAACACCCGTTGAAAAAAGCAAAGGTCATCCCTCAGATCTTATCTTTTATCCATCAGGTCCGGAATACTCCAAAACAAAGCGGGATAAAAGAGGAATGAGGAATTTTTTACTCATTTTTTTTGTCTAATAGAGAAAGCATCAAAAAAAGAGGTGATCTTATGAACTGGGACTTTTTGGGAATGGATATTATCTGGCTGATACTCGGTTTTCTTTTCCTCATACTTGAAATGTTTACTGTGACTTTCTTTGCTTTACTTTTTGGAATAGCCGCTATGATAACAGCCCTTTTAGCATGGCTTTGGATCGATTCCATCACATTGCAGATCCTTCTTTTTGCAGCCTTTTCATTTATCCTCATCCTCTTTGCTAAGAAATTTGCCAACAGGATATCACAAGATTCAACGAGAAAGATCGCTCAGGATGAGATAATCGGAAAGATCGGCTATGTGACCAGTACCATCAGAGCGGATGGGTCAAAGGGACTGGTCAAGATACTCGGAGAAGAGTGGCGGGCAATCCCCGTCGACGATGAACCCATAGAGCAGGGGAGTAAGGTTGAAGTGCTCTCCCTGACCGGTGTAAAACTGACCGTTAAAAAGGTATAACAACCGAAAGGAGGAAAAGAGATGCTGATCGCTTTACTTGTTATAGTTATCTTCGTTTTTGTCTTTGCCATAGCAGGTATCCGGATCGTAAGACCTTATGAAAAAGGGCTGATAGAAAGACTGGGAAAATTCAACCGGATAGGAGAGGCCGGACTTCACTTTGTCATCCCGCTATTCGAGAGAATGACGAAGATCGACATGAGAGAGATGGTCATCGATGTACCGCCCCAGGAGGTCATAACAAACGACAACGTTGTTGTATCAGTGGATGCTATCATCTACTATAAGGTAACGGATGCATATATGGTACTTTATAACGTCTCAATGTTTGAACAGGCCGCGGTTAAGCTTGCTCAGACGAATCTCAGAAATGTTGTCGGCGAATTGGAACTGGATCAGACTTTGACATCACGAGAGATGATCAATGCCAAACTCCGTGAGGTGCTCGATGACGCCACTGATAAATGGGGCGTCAAAGTCTCAAGGGTCGAAATCAAACGGATCGATCCACCCCAGGATATAACGGATGCCATGAGCCGTCAGATGAAATCCGAGAGGATCAAAAGAGCGGCCATCCTCGAGGCACAGGGGGTCAAACAATCTGAAATACTCCGGGCCGAGGGAACAAAACAGTCCAAGATTCTCGAAGCACAGGGGAAAGCCGAGTCCATCAGGCTCGAAGCAGATGCTACCAAGTTTAAACTCTCAACTGAAGCCCAGGGACAGGCAAATGCCATATTAAAGGTCTTTAATTCAATCCATGACGGCCGGGCGACCAACGACGTTATTGCCATAAAGTATCTGGAGGCGTTGAAGAGTATATCAAACGGAAGGGCTTCAAAGGTGTTCCTGCCGCTTGAAACGACCGGAATACTGGGAAGCATCGGGGCGGTGAAAGAACTCTTCCAGGAAAACAGCCCTGTCAGAAATGCAGCTGAAGATGAGTCCGATGAGTCCCGAAATAACACGGAGGACAGTAACAATTATGATAACGATGAGACCCGTCAAAAGAGTAACGGGTATGAAAAGGAAGACGAATAAAACAAAGTGAAATAAAACTGATTTTATGGACGTCAACAATTATACCCCAAAGGGGTAGAAAAAATAATGTGGAGGTTATACTATGGCAGTATTGAAAAAGAAGGACAAAACCCAGATCGAAAACAGACTGGCAAAGGAGATGAAAGATGATGTCAAGCTTGTGCTATTCATCTCAGAGGATGAATCGAAGTGCCATTATTGCAATTTGACAAAAGAAGTGCTTGAAGAGGTATCCCTGTTATCAGATGGAAAGATCACGGTTGAAATACATGTTTTTGAACAGGAACAGGAACTGGCTAAAGAGTACGGAGTCGAGTACGTACCGGGTGTTGTGATACTTGATAAAGAGTCTAAAGACTACAATATCATTTTCCATGGAGCCCCGTTCGGTCATGAATTTGCAACGCTCCTTGAGGATATTATCGTTGTATCAAACGGGACAAACCCGCCTGTCAGCAAAGATGTGGCAGACGAACTTAAAAAGATTAAAACCCCGGTAAAAATCCAGGCCTTTGTGACTCCGACGTGCCCGTATTGCCCGAAGGCAGTCTTGATGGCGCATTTCTTTGCGATGATTAATCCTGAATACATCACAGGAGAGATGGTTGAAGCGTCCGAATTTCCGGAACTATCGGCAAAGTACGGTGTATCATCAGTCCCGCAGATGGTCATTAACGATGGAGAATCCTCTTTTGTAGGTGCCTATCCGGAAAGAGAATATCTCGAAGAAGTCATGAAGGTTGTCAAATAAAGGGGTGAATCTGCTTGGTTTTCTTTGATATGGGTGAATCCATGAAAGCTGATCAAGAGTTAAACGATCAATACGATATGGTCATCATCGGAGGCGGTCCCGCCGGATTAACGGGAGCAATATACGCCGCAAGAGGCGGGCTTGATGTTCTCCTCCTGGAAAGAAGCAGTGAAGGCGGACAGATAACCGTTACTGAAAAGATAGAGAATTATCCCGGCTTCATTTCGGTAGATGGCAGTGAACTCGGCGAGAGATTAACCGAACATGCTAAACATTTCGGGGCAACCATATCGAATAAAGGGGTCAAAAACCTGAGCCTGTGTTGTGACAAGAAAAATATCATCTTGGATGACGGGACACAAGTCGAAGCAAAGACCATTCTTATTGCAACAGGGGCCAATCACAGAAAACTGCAGGTCAAAGGTGAAAAAGAATACGACGGAAAAGGCGTTTCCTATTGTGCCATCTGTGACGGTGCCTTTTTCACCGATAAGCATGTTGCGGTGATCGGTGGCGGTAATTCAGCCATTGACGAAGGCCTGTACTTAACCCAGACGGCAAAACAGGTGACCGTGATACACAGAAGAGATCAGCTCAGGGCTGATAAAATACTTCAGAAGCGGGCCTTTGACAACGAAAAGATGGATTTTATCTGGGATACCGTTGTTGAAGAGATCAGAGGAGATGCATTTGTCAATCAGCTCCTTTTAAAGAATAAAAAGACCGGTGAGAAGCAAGAATATAACGTTGACGGTGTCTTCATTTATATCGGCCTTGTTCCCAATTCCAAAATGTTTGAGAGTTTGTTGCAAATGACAGACGACGGTTTTATTAAAACAGATCCGGTTACCTTTGAGACCTCGATGCCGGGCATCTATGCAGCGGGTGATGTGGTCGATAAAGAACTGCGTCAGATCATCAATGCAGCCGCTGATGGTGCAACGGCAGCGGCAAGTGCAATAAAAAAGTATTTTTAAACACTGGAAAGAACCAACACGGAACATCTCCAAAATTTAAGGCCTCTCTTAAGAGGCCTTTTTTAATGGTATAATCAGTATCAGTTGCCGTTATTAAATGACTGAAAAAACATATTCTACATCAGAGGTGGTTCGCATGAAAAAGGGCCTTATCTTTTTTATTCTTGTATTATTGTTTCCACTATTACTCACAGCCAATAAAAAACCTGTCTTGGAACGTGATACAGTCAGAATCTGTGCAGACTGGATAGAAGCTTTTATGACAGAGGATTATGAAGCAGCCTGGAATCTGATGATGAGGAATGAAGCCAACACAGTTGAAAAAATCAAACAGTTGAAAGAGTCATTCGATAAGAAAAACGGACGATTCATTCAGTTCTCTTCTTACAGTACAACTGATGATAAGAGAACGGTCAGGATCTTCATCCTCACAGAAAACTCAAAGGTTCGATTCAAATTCATTACGAATTGCATGAAGAGAATCGAGCATGTCGACATATCAGTCGTGCCCCATTTCCCGGAGGAAAAGGCCGTATTAAACGTAAAGACAGTACCTGTTGGCGCAGGTGTCTATTTGAACGGGGTCTTTCAGGGTTTTTCACCTTTGAAGGTCCGGGTCAATCCGGGTTTAAAAAAACTCACAGTTAAAGACAACGGTTACGAGGAGAGTGTTCAAACCCTTCATCTGTCACCGGGGGATTTATTAGATATGGATATTCATCTCAATCTCTCCACAAAGATATCCGAAAAACAGTATCAACAGGCCTATTCCGTACTCGTCAATTCTTTTGACAGGGGAGGGTGGTATCGAGCAGACTGGGTTGCGCATAACATTAAGCGTCTAAGTCTCTCCAAAGAGCATGTCACACAAGGGGACCGTTCACTGAAGATTGTGATGAGTACCGGAGAGCCATCGGAGGTCATCGTTCAGTACCCTTATTCCATAGAACCAAAGAATCTTGAGAAGGCGTCTATCCTTTTCCTCGATTGCTTCTGGCATTCTGACAAACCGGCACAACTCTCACTTGCCTTTCAAACGGGAGACGATTGGCAATGGATCGAAACAAAACCATATGACTTGAAGAAGGGAGTCAATTATCATATCCCTTTCTATATAACTGAAAGTGCAAAGATGGATGAAGTGCAGATTCTCAACATCAAGCTCTGGCTTCCTGAAGAAATCCGGGAAGGTAGCATTTACTTTGATAATCTCAGGGCATTTGAGAAATGAGGGCTTGTTGTGTGTTAAGGTAACTAATCATTTGACAAACAAGGATGACAAATTGTGTGATTCATCATTCATGGAGGGTCCGGGTTTCAGGTTCCGGGGTTTGGAAAAAGGACAAGAAATGAGCGGACGAAAGTTCATCATTATGTATCCGTTATTTTACTCTGTATTCATTTACAGGGAGAAAAATATGATATAATCGTGCAAACAAATCAGAGGAGTATAACATGAAAACATTCAACTTTTTAGAAGGTAACATCTATAAGCATATGATGATGCGCGATGGTCCCCCGGTAGTTTCTTGGGGTCTTATGTCGTGCTGAGACTTTAAGAATATAACTGAGGGGATCTCTTTATAGAGGTCCCCTTTTTTTATTGGAAAAATGACGGTGAAGTATTTGAAGGCCAAAAACTTATTAAGGAGGAAACAAAAATGAAGAAGAACATCACAGTAATTTTATTAGTTGTATTAATCGCCGGTTTTGCCCTCTCGGAAAAGATCAGGATCGGTGCAACACCGGTGCCCCACGCTGAAATCCTTGAATTTATCAAACCCGAGCTGGAAAAGAACGGATTTGAGCTCGAAGTCGTCGTCTTCAACGATTATGTACTGCCGAACATGGCGCTTGCCAATGGCGAACTGGATGCCAATTATTTCCAACACGTACCCTATCTCGAAGTCTTCACGTCCGAAAGAGGAATCGAAGGCCTGGTACCACAGCCTCCTATTCATGTTGAACCGATGGGATTTTATACTAAAAAGGCCCTCGATGAACTGGAAAAGAACGACAAGGTTGTCGTTCCAAATGATCCAACGAACGAGGGAAGAGCGCTTCTGTTGCTTCACAACAACGGCATTATCAAACTCAAAGATCCTGAAAATCTGAAGTCTACCGTTATTGATATTGCCGAGAACCCGAAAGGGCTAAAATTCAATGAAGTGGAAGCGGGTTTCATTCCGAGAGTCTACAACACAGACGATTCGGTTGAAGCGGCTGTCATCAATACCAATTACGCTATTTCTGCTGGCCTGAATCCCATTGAAGATGCAAAGTTCTACGAGGGAGAGGATTCTGCATACGCAAATATCATTGTCGTTCGACAGGAGGACACCAAGAGTGAATGGCTCGATGTCCTTCAATCAGCTCTTCGGAGTGAAGCAGTTAAAGAATTCATACTCAACAAATATGAAGGAGCCGTCGTACCCACCTTTTAGGAGTGATTAAATGCCCTTAGTCCAAGTGCAAGATCTGTGTCTGAGTTTCAGCGATAAAAATGGATTCAACAGAGTTCTCGATAATATTTCATTTGAAGTGAAAGAAGGAGAGATCATTAGTCTCCTGGGCCTCTCCGGAGCAGGGAAAACATCCCTGCTCCGTACCTTAAATCTTTTACAGATCCCGGATTCAGGGACAATAGAGATAAAGGAAAGAGATATAACAAAACTGACCCTGAATCAAATCAGAAACCTGAGAAAACGTATCGGCGTCGTGTTCCAGCATTTCAATCTCTTCAAGAATAAGAACGTCTTTGAGAATATCGCCTTTCCGCTTCGTCTGCAGAAACTTGAAAAAAAGGAAGTCAGAAAGGCTGTTGAAGACATTGCAAACGAGATGAATATACAGGATAAACTGAAATCATATCCCTCGAATTTATCAGGTGGCGAAAAGCAGAGAGTTGCTTTGGCACGCGCAATGATCGTAAACCCTGACCTGCTGCTGCTTGATGAACCATCATCCGCCCTTGATCCCAAGACAAAGGTCAGAATACTCGATACGGTCAACAATCTGAACAAGGTACACAATATGACCATTATCGTCGTAACCCATGATATGGATGTTGTTAAATCACTGAGTGATCGGGTGGCCTATCTGAAAAAAGGGAAGCTGATCTTTATCGGAGAACCTCAGGAATTCTTTTCGACTATGGGAAAAGAGATCAGCCGCGACTTTGAAGGCAACGAATACTATCACACGAATTCCGACGGGATACAAACAAAAGACAAAGGCAGGCAGAGCGATAAAATGAACCCCAAAAGAGCCTTCATCTATTTCTGGGGAGAAAAGGCTGAGGAACCTGTGCTATGGGAGCTCAGCAGTAGACATAACGTCGAAATCAATATCATATCCGGTAATATTGAGAAACTCAAGCATGGAACCTATGGACACCTGGAATGTGATATAACGGGAGAAAACACCCATATCTTCCTCAATAAACTTGAAAAAGAAGTGTACAAAGTCGATGTGATGGATAATGTTTGAACAACTACTGAAGGCGACGATGGAAACCCTCTACATGCTCTTTTTCTCCGGAGCCCTGGCTACACTTTTCGGTATGCCGCTGGGAATAACGCTTTATATGACTTCCAGAAACATAAAATACAGGAAACTGTATTCGGTACTCGATATCGTTGTCAATATCCTGAGATCGATCCCGTTCATCATACTGGTACTTCTCCTGATACCGCTCACAAAAGAAGTCACCGGCACGATAATTGGACCAACTGCGGCCGTTTTCAACCTCACATTCGCAGCCATCCCGTTTATGGCAAGACTGGTTGAGAATTCTCTAAAGGCCATCCCGCAGGGGATAATAGACTCATCGTTCTGTCTCGGGGTGAACAACCGGGAATTCATCTTTAAAATCCTTATACCGGAAACGCTTCCCGAGCAGGTCAACAACGTAACCGTCATGCTCATCAACCTGGTCACATTCACGGCAATCGCCGGAGCCGTTGGAGCCGGTGGTCTCGGCCAGCTGGCCATCAACTACGGCTATTACCGGTTCCAGTGGGATATGGTCCTCTATTCTGTGTTAATTCTCATTGGTATGAGTCAGCTGATTCAATGGTCGGGAACGAAAATCTCTGCGTTGCTGAAACACTGAGTCGTAAAAGAAAGTATTATTTCCATAACAAAAAAGGGCCTCTAAAAAAAGAGGCCCTTGTTAAAAGGAAAAGCCAGGCGATACCTACTCTCGCATGG
>CAZVWW010000043.1:0-17146 GCA_964631265.1 uncultured Thermotogaceae bacterium | reverse complement strand
GAACAGTTAAACGGGTTCTTTGTCGGGTGGAAAGAACCTCTAACAACCGATCAGCATTATCAGTCGCTGAAAAACAGTGAACACCGTGTTGTGGCCTTCGATGAAGAAGAAAACAGAATCGTCGGGTTCGTATCGGCGTTGACGGATCGGGTTAATTTTGCCTTTATTCCCCTGCTTGAGGTCCTGCCCGATTACCGGGGGAGAGGTATTGGAAAAGAACTCCTGAATCGGATGATGAAAATGCTTGAGCCTTACCAGTGTGTCGATTTAACCTGTGATCCATCGGTTCAGGCCTTTTATGAACAATTTGGAATGTTGAAATCACACGGAATGATCATCAGACGGTATCTGGAAAATGAATAGATAACCGGCCGGGAAAGGCGGTAGCTGTGAAAGTCCTCATTCTCTTTTTTAGCGGTACCGGCAACACCAAATTCGTGGCAGAAAAGATAAAGGACCGTTTGAAGAATAACATCAAAACGGTTAAGTGCGTCTCGGTTGAAAACTTTCCCGCCGAAGCGGTCAAAGACTATGATTTCCTGATATTCGGATACCCGGTTTACGGCTATAAGATGCCGCTCTTTCTGAAGAAATACGCACAGAGGATGACACTTCCATCGGCAAAAGGCATTTATCTCTTTTGTACCATCGGTTACAAAGCCGGAAACGCATTGAGAAAGACAGCGGATCTCCTGAGTCAAAAAGGAGGCCGTGTTGTTGGCTCTAAAACTTTCGTCATGCCCGGCAACGACGGGCTGCTGATCACAAAAAAGGGCTCCGGGACAGCCGAAAAAGTCTTAAAAACGGACTATAACAAAGAAAAAACGCTGCTTGACGCTGTTCAATCCATAACGGAGACCATCAACCAACTGAAAGACACCCCCATCACAAAAAGGGACATCAGCCTCCCTCATCGATCGATTCTATATGCCATCGTCACCCCTTTGATGAGCCTTGCCTTCACAATCTTTGAATGGATATTTATGAAAAAGTTCAGAGTGACGGAGAAGTGTATCCACTGCGGGCTTTGCGAACAGATTTGCCCATCAGGCAATATCACGATTCAAAATGGGAAAGTGACCTTTGACAACAAATGCTACTTCTGCCTGAGATGCATCAATCAATGCCCCGTCGAGGCCATCGAGATATCATGGTTTACAAAGGGGAAATTCAGGTATAAGGGCCCAACGGGCCGGTATAGACCGGCACCTTTAAATCGTCGGAAGGATAGTTCTGATGATTAAGAAAGCTGTGAAAAAAAGCAAAGGGGACAGTTCTGTTTGCCGAAAACATTCTCTGATCCTGCCGATGGCCCATTTTGAATGGGTTCCAGCTTATGAGAATGAAAAAATGAACAGATGATGTTTGCGGGCTATTGCGGCGATCGCTTTCATCTGCTCTTCTCAATTCTGATCGTTGCGTTGGGAAAAGCGATCGATCAGCTCGATTAAATACTCAAGGACCTCAACAGATTCGTTGAGCATCTTATCCAGGAGTTCCCGGAGAAGCTCAAGCGGCTCCTTCCTCTCTGCAGCAAATTCGAGCTTTTTGGCGAGTTCGGAGAGTTCCTGGGCGCCAACGTAGATACTGCTTGACTTGATGCTGTGGGCAATGTTCTGTACGGTATAATGATCGCCCGTTTCAACAGCCTCCAGCAGCTTTTCCCTCTTCTCTTTCATATCCTCCACAAAAATGGGGGCGATACTGTTGAGAACTGTATCCATATCCAGACAGTTCTCTTCTATGAGCCCGCGATCCACCTTCGATGGGGCTTCAAGTTTATCCTCCGGTAATTGCTTAATCGTTTCCCGGAGCAGTTCATTCCGTTTAATCGGTTTTGCTACAAAGCCGTCCATGCCAGCATTGTAGCACTTTTTGATATCTGCGTCAAGTGTGCTGGCACTCAAGGCGATAATGGAGGTAACCTTATGATTCTTGATCCGTCTGGCGGCGTTCAGTCCATCCATTTCGGGCATCATGACGTCCATAAAGATGATGTCATAATCCTCTTTCAGGGCCATCTTGACAGCTTCTTTGCCGTTCGCTGCCACGCTGCATCTCCAACCGAATCGACTAAATAGTTTTTTTCCAACCTTCTGGTTGATCCGATTATCTTCGGCCAGCAGTACTTTCAGGTTTGCAGGGATTTTCCCCGTTTTTTTATCCTGGCGGGACTTTTCAAGGATTTCTCTGGCCTCCTCTTCACTTGTCTTCTCAAGAGAGAGGATGATGATGAACTCAGTCCCATTGCCATAGTCGCTTTCTACTCTGACCTCGCCATCCATGAGTGTTACGATGTTCTTGATGATGGCGAGGCCCAGACCTGTGCCGCCGAATTTTCTCGACACCGTCATATCCGCCTGCATGAATTTCTCAAAGAGCTGTTGCTTCTTGTCCTCTTTTATACCGATCCCGGTGTCTTCGACCCGTATTTCAAGATTCACGGCTTCTCCTGTTTCGTCCGTTTTCCTCACACTGACCTTGATATATCCCTCTTCGGTGAACTTCAGGGCATTGCTCAGGAGGTTCAGTAGGACCTGTCTCAATCTCAGCGGATCCCCTTTCACGACTTCCGGAATATCTTCGGCCATCTCCAGGTAATTGTCAAGTCCTTTTTTGGTGGCGCTTGCGAACATGAGATTGGTCGTGTCCTTGAAGAGCCTTCGAATATCGAAGGGGATATTCTCGAGTTCGAGTTTGCCCGACTCTATCTTGGAGATGTCAAGCACGTCGTTGATGATCCGGAGGAGGGATTCTGATGATTCCCGTATCGTCCGCAGATACTCGGCTGTCTGCTCAGTTGTTATATGTTCCTCCAGAAGGTCAATGGTTGCCAGGATTCCATTCATGGGGGTACGTATCTCATGGCTCATATTGGCGAGAAACTCACTCTTGGCCCGGTTAGCCTCATCCGCCCTTTTTCTTTCCTTTTCCAGCGTCTTGTTCAATCGTTTGATATTCTTCGTTTTTTTGAAGAGGCGCAGAAAGACCTCCACTTTGCTCTTCAAGACAATGTCGTTAATGGGTTTTATCATGTAATCGACGGCACCACTGCTGTACCCCTCGAAGACAAATCTCTCGTCCTTGGCGATGGCTGTCAGGAAAATGACAGGGATGTGTTTCGTTTTCGGATGCTCGAGTATCAGGGAGGCCGTTTCAAATCCGTCCATCTCCGGCATCTGGACATCCATGAGAATCAGGAAAAAATCATGAAGGTGTGCCACCTCCAGTGCCTCAAGCCCGGACATCGCCTTTACAATCTCAATATTAAGCGGTTCGAGTATCCTTTCATACACCCTGTGGTTGCCGGGTTCGTCATCGACAATCAATAGCTTCGGTTTATCAGCAGTCATCTTCATTGCTCCTTTGTTATTTCTTTTAAGATTTGGCTTATCTTACACAGTTCAACGACTCTGTCCGCTTTCACTGCTTCAATAGCAGAACGGGGCATCTCCGGGTTCCGGGCATCGTCCGGGTTCTGCACAATCGCCATTCCCCCGTTCTCTTTGATCTTCTTCAGGCCGTTGCTTCCATCTCTATTGGCACCCGTCAGAACAACCCCCACCAGTTTTGGTCCATACACCCCGGCTGCTGTTTCGAAGAGCACATCGATGGACGGGATCGCGAAGTTCACGGCCGGATCAACACTGAGCCCAAAAGTCCTGTCTTTCTCTATGAGAAGATGGTATCCGGCGGGCGCTATGTAAACTGTTCCGGGCTTGATCTTCTCTCTCCATGCCGCCTCTTTCACCCTTAAACTGCTTAACGAGTTTAAGTAGTTCGCCAGGAAATCATCCGTTCCCTTCTTAACGTGTTGAACGATCGAAACCGGCAGTGGAAAGTCCCCGGGGAGTTCCGGGATTATCCTTGAAAGCGCTTCCATCCCTCCGGCGGAGACCCCTATCACAACGAAGTCATACATCAAGCCGTCTCCTGAATATCCGTTCTTTCTGTCTAAAATCTTCAAAGTCCTCTTCCACGGAGGTGAATCTCAGCGTCTCCTTTTTTCCGAGGATGACAAATCCCCGCGGGACCAGGCTGTCTTTGAAGAGTTCGAGTACCCTGTTCTGCAGTTTCCGGTCGAAGTATATCAGGGCATTTCTGCAAAGTATGAGATGCATCTCGGCAAACCTTCCGTCTTTTATCAGGTTGTGGTTTGCAAAGACAATGTTCTTTTTCAGCGATTCATCGATTTTGGCTGATTCGTACTTCGCCTTGTAATAGTCGGTAAACGTTGATTTGCCGCCGCTCTTTTGATAGTTTTCGGTGAAGAGCTTGACCTTGTCAATCGGGTAGATCCCCTTCTGAGCCGTTTCCAAACAGTAGTTGTTATAGTCGGTGGCATATATCCTTGCCTTTTCCAGCAGGCCCTCTTCTTTCAAGATGATCGCCATGGAGTAGACTTCCTCGCCACTGGCGCAGCCGGCATGCCAGATATTGATACGCGGATAGGTTCGAAGATGCGGGCAGACGGACTCTCTGATCGCCTTGAAAACCTCCGGATCACGGAACATCTCCGTCACGGTAATGGACAAATCCCTCAAAAGGGCCTCGAAGAACTCCCGGTTGTGAAGGACAAGGGGATTCATTTCTGAGATATTGTTCAGGTTCAGCTTTTTCAGGCGGCTGTCGAGCCTCCTCTCGAGTGATGCCCGGGCATAATTCCTGAAATCGTAACCGTATCTGAAATTGATCGCTTCGAGCAGTTGGTCGATCTCGAAGTCCCGAATCTGTTTTTTATTCATATTCAGCCAATCATCCCCGTTTGAACAGGAATATCCGGAGTAAAGACATCAGTTTATCGAAGTCCACCGGTTTTGTCAGGTACTCAGACGCGCCCGCTTCGAGACATTTGTCTCTGTCCTGAGGCATTGCCTTGGCAGTGAGGGCGATGATTGGTACGTTCCTGTAATGGTCCATTTTTCTTATCCTCTTTGTAGCTTCGAAGCCGTCCATGACCGGCATCATGATGTCCATCAGTATCAGTTCGTACGAATCGTCCTCTTGTAGGATGTTGACAGCCTCCTGCCCGTTCTTGGACATGTCCACATCGAGTCCGTATCCCATGATCTGCCGCGACATGGCGTAGTTGTTTCTCATATCATCATCTACGAGCAGTATCTTTCTGCCCCTGAGCATGGCATCCTCGTCGTGCAGCATCTTTAAGGTGTTTCTTTTGTTCTCCTCAAGCTTTGATTCAACGGAATGCAGGAAGAGAGAGACATCGTCGAGTAGTCTCTCGTATGATTCAGATCCCTTTATGACGATTGACGAGGTGTACTTGTCGAGCTCATCGAGCTGTTCCTCGGTGAGTTCTTTGCCGGTGTAAACGATGATCGGTGGAAGCTCGTTCCCATCGTTCTCCCTGAGTTTTTCGATCAGTTCAAAGCCGGACATATCGGGAAGCCCCAGATCGAGAATCACACAGTCGTAGCCATCCCTCTCTATCTCCTCAAGACCCTCACGGGCGGTATTGACACTCTTCATCTCTATATCACTGGCGTTGAAGAGTTCCCGGACGGCTCTGATATTTCCCTCGTCATCCTCAACGAAGAGTATCTTTCTGATCTCTTTCCTGTTTTCGGTCTCAATCCGGTCTATGATGCTGTCGAGATCATCCCGGGAGACCGGTTTCTTCAGATATCCGATAGCCCCGTTGATTTTTGCGCTGCTCGCATCCTTTTCGCGGCCGGAGATGATCTGAACCGGTATATGTCTTGTCTTTAGGCTGTATTTGAGTTGTTCGAGCACTTCCTCCCCGTTGATATCGGGAAGTCCGAGATCGAGCAGAATGCCGTCGGGCTCGTACTCTTTGGCGAGTATTATGCCGGTTTTCCCGTCTCCGGCAACGAGGCATTTATAGTCGTTTTTCCTGCTGAACTTGTAGAGTGTCCTGGCAAAATCAGGGTCATCTTCTATGATAAGTAGCATTCTGTCACGGGGGTTTATATCTTTTCTGTCGTCAGGAATAATATCGGAGGGAATGTCTTTTAGGTCTTTTCGTGGAGGGGCCTCCCCGTTCTTGTCCTCTTTCTGCGGTTTTCTTTTCTTCTCAGGCGTTTCAGGTTTCCCCGCGCTCTTTAAAGGGAGCGTCAGGATAAATGTACTGCCTTCGCCCTCTTTGCTTTGAAGGGCTACCTCCCCTCCGAGGAGTTCCGTAAGTTCCCTGGAGATGGTCAGCCCGAGTCCGGTGCCTCCGTATTTACGACTCGTTGAACCGTCCTGCTGCTGAAATGCCTCAAAGATCTCCTGTTGCTTATCCTCCGGGATCCCGATCCCCGTGTCTGTGACGCTCATCTCCACTGCTTCTCCTTTATCCGAGATTGAGATCTCCAGACGGACGTTCCCTTCCCGGGTGAATTTGAATGCGTTTGAGAGGAAGTTCTTCAGTATCTGTTCCAGTCTCTGTTCATCACTTTTTATCACCGATGGTACATCCTGATCGATGTGGATATCAAATGACAGCTCTTTTTTCTTTGCTACGGGAGCGAAGATCTTCTTGAGATTCTCAGTAACCGTTTTTAGATTGACAGTCTCGCTGTTGATCGTGAGTTTTCCCGCCTCGACTTTTGAGAGATCCATGATGTCGTTGATCAAGTTCAACAAGTTGTTCCCGCCCTCGTAAATGATCCGGGCGTCCTCGACTTCGTCTTCGTCGAGATTTCCATTTCTGTTTTCCGCAAGATTCTTCGAGAGCAGAAGCAAGCTGTTCAAAGGCGTACGCAGCTCGTGGCTCATATTGGCGAGGAACTCTGATTTGTATTGACTTGAAGCTTCGACTTTCTTCGCCTGCTTTTCAACGGCCTTTTTAGATCTTTCAATCTCCTCTTTCTGTTTTTCCAGAAGATTCTGCTTTTCCTCAAGCTCCTCGTTTGATGCCTGAAGTTCTTCGCTCTGCTGTTTCAACTCCTCTTCCGATTGCTTCAGCTGATCGGTCTGCTCCTTCAGTGATTCATTGGCCGCCTTGAGCTCCTCTCTCTGATTCTCAAGCTCAGACGACTGTTTCTTTGTCTTCTCAAGGAGGGTTTTAGTCCTGTTCTGCTCTGCAATGGACCTTATTATCGTGGCGAGCGGCTCTTTCAATGTATCGAGCATCTCAAGTTTTCTGTTGTCGAGCTCCTGAAATGCCCCTATTTCCACCACGCCATAGACCTTGTCTCCGATTGAGAAAGGCGCCACAACAACGTTTCTGGGAGGGCTGTCCCCGATGGATGAATTGATCCGTGTGTAGTCCTCGGGGATGTCGGTTATCGATATGATCTCGTTCTCCAAAACGGCCTGACCGGTCAACCCCTCCCCGGGTTCTATCTTGTCTCCGAGACTCTTCCTCATTTTAAAGGCGTAGCTCCCCTTGAGATAGAGCATTTCATCCTCCATGATGTAAAATGTGATTATCTGAGCTTCAAGATACTTTGCCAGATAGCTGCAGATCTTCTTGGAAAGTTTTCTCATGTCGGTCTCGCCGCGGGCGATCGCATATACCCCGTTCACGCCTTCTGTTATCCACATCTGCTTTTCGTAATTCAACTTGAGTTCCTCGAGATTATTGATGATTTCCCTGTTATCGCTGATGTCTATGAACTGCTCCAGAGCTCCCTTTATACCTCCCTGTGTATCTTTTAAAGGAACTGCGGTGTATTTGATCGGTATCTCTTCATCCCGGGGATTGGCGACTGTTTCCCCTTGAGATTGGGTGTTTCGGGCCATGGCAATCGAGCATCTGCATTCTTTTGTCCCGCAGTGCGTTGTTCTAAACAGATCGTAGCATTTCAGACCGATCGCCTCCTGAGCGCTTCGTCCAACGAACTCCGCTCCGGCTTCGTTCATGTAGGTGATGGTGTAATCGGTATCGATCGTCATGACAGGAGAGGGGAGTTTATCCAGAAAATCAAGATTTTTTTGTCTTTTCCCGGCTGTTTCGATAGCACCGGTTATACCCGGGCATTCTTCTCTTTCTGAATCGCTGAAACTGACAGGAGCCGAGACTGGCCCATCCCCCAGGCTTTCGATTGCTTTTATGATCTTGTCACATAAGTCATCGTTGATCTTCTTCACCGTATCCCATCCCTCTTTTCAAGCTATTAGTATCATTATATCACAGTGGATGTTTGCGGGGAAGTTGTACCGGCAACACAAAATTTGTTGCAGAAAAGATAAAGGACCGTGTCTGATGGTAAGTTCATCCCAAACCGTCGCTAGTGTTATATCTTGATTGTCTACCAACTCAGTAAGGGCTAAAACGCCTTGATCAGTTCAATCATCGTATCCTCAACCTTATCACAATCCCTGAAGACTCTAAACAGACTAAGCATACTTGTGTTGTGCCCCTTGATGTAAAGGACCAGCTTGTTAATGGTTTCAGGAGTCGTTATATAGGTGTAATAAAAGAGGGGGAAGAAAAGTCCATGGGCTCTGTAGCGTTCCTTAATAAAGAAGCGATCCACATAAATAGCAGAGGTTCCAAGGATCCTGTAGGCGATCCAGGCTGCCGGGTCCTTGTTTTTGAAGATGATCCTCGAATGGGTCATATCCACATCTTCCGACCGAAAGGGATAAAAGTTCTCCGGGTATTGGATCCCTTTTTCTGATTTGAGCTGTTCAATCTCCCCTTCTGTCAGTTCACAAAAACGCTTGATGACTTTCCCGCCGTTCATTTCCAGATAACGGGCGTATTTTTTATCTACCATCTCTTTAAATTTTTCAATTTCCCTTATAGGGGTTATAAAGACCTTTCTAGTGTAGCCGGAAGGCTTGAATCCAAAAGTATTCATAATCGCCAGAAATGGCTTTGTGGTGGCTCCTTTTTCCATGTATCTGAAATAGACGGCTTGGACCCCTTCTTTTTGGGCCAAATGACATAATTCGGCCACAAGCTGTTTTCCGTATCCCAGGTTGCGATGTTCCTGATGGATAAAAGGCCCATCGCATCTCCACTTCTCCGGTTCTTGATTGACTACTGTTAAAAAACCGACTGGCATTTCATCAATCGTCAAACCAATGGCGAAGGCTTGTTTTGAATACATTTCTTCAATCGTCTTTTTGATTCTGCTATGATCATAAATCCGTGAATAATCCAGAAACGCTATGGCGTTTTGATGGTTGAAAATTGTGATCTGCTTCAAATGTCAAACCTCTTCTCATCCAAAAGGGGGCGGCTCTTTCGATAAGCGATTTTTACAAAATAAGAACCGCCTTCTTGAATGTCACAAAGTGATGTTTATTTATCGTCATCATTTCCGCCAGGTACTCCAAAATGGGCGCCGGCAGCTACATCAAGAAGTTCCTGCTCAGAGAGCTCCGGGTCTTCTCTTTTGGACAACAGGGTGAACGCCTCCTCTGCTTCCGCAGGGGTTAGGGTGATCCCCCATTCTGTTGCTTTGGCTTCTAACTGCTCTTGTGTTTTGATATCCGTCATGGATTTGATCCAGTCTTTTCCCACCTTCTTTTCCACCATAGCGATTTTTTCCAACAATGCTTTGGTCATGGTTTCACCTCCAATCAGGACGAAACGTTACTGTTTTCGATTGCTTTTCGGCTTGAATAACGAACAAAAAAGTTTAAAAATCTATCAAATGAAAAGTCCTTTGCCTCACAGATGATATGCTGGTCATTTTCCTGGGAGTCATAAGACCAGCCACACCCATAAAGGACGTTGCCACGCGTGTTCAGATAAAGCATGATTTTTTTTGAGAGATATTCATGGTCAAAATCAATATATTTCTTACGATAGGCGGGAAGAGGGTATTCTCTGTAACCAATCTTGTTTTCCTTTGCATACCCCTCGTTATAAATCACATAAGGGAAATAGAGTTGGCTGTTGTATTTGTTTCTTACCGGGATGCTCAGTGTCTTTAATCTTTGAACATTCTTTTCCGTAAGCCCTTTGTTGTACATATGGTTGGAGATTTCTATATGGCTTTTATCGTTTTGACTGCAGACCTTTTTCATGGCTTCCACCGAAGCAAGAAAATCATCTGAGACTTCTTTTCCATTGGTGACAATAAAGAAATTTTGAATGTCGATGCCGGTAATTGTCACTTCTTCAGCCACTTCTTGAATGATATGGGGCGCAATAGAGGGCTCTCCGCCGGACAAGGTAATGCTTTGAATGACATCTACCCGGGAGAAAAAATCATGGACATATTTCCTGGGCAACTCCTCATTTCTCTGTGCCCCGCGCAAGCAATGCTTACATTCCATATTGCATCTTCTTGTTAACTCAAGGATGAATATACCCAGTTGCATTTCTCAACTCCCTTTTTTTTCCAGTAGAAATCGGGGTGGTGATTGATTAAGCCGGAGGTGGTGGTGTTTGATGTATCGGAAAATTAGTAATATTCTTAATTTTAACATAATTTCTTCATATCGCCAAATATTGATCGATATAGACTTCAATTTTTAAACCGGTCTTCATACATTCCAAAGCCCATCATTTCAAAACGACCCTTCATGGGAATCGTAACAGCAGGCGCTTGTTTATGATATAATTTTATGTCTCATGAACAACTTGAGCAGGTTTCATTAAAAAAACCGCAAAGGTGGTTGAACGATGAAAAAAACAAGAAGAAGCTTCCTGATCATCATTCTCATACTGGTTGTTGTATTGGTCTCAGGAGAAGAGTCATCCACCTCCGGGGAATATGTGATTGGACTGGCCTATCCCTTTTTTATGGACGAAGAGATAGCGTTTTCAGACGGGGTTGAGCTCGCCGTGGACGAGGTTAACGCCAACGGCGGGATCGATGGCATAGAATTGAGAATCATCAAAATGGATGACAAGGGAACGGTGGCGGACGGGATGAAAGCGGCCTATTCCTTTGTCAACAACGATGAGATCCTGGCCGTTATCGGGCATTTCAACTCCCGGGTCGCCCTTGTCACCTCCAGGATCTACGATCGGGAGGGGATTGTGTATATTGCCTCCTGCGCAACGTCACCTGATTTGATGAAACCCGGATTTGACAGTGTCTTCAGAACGATCCCCGATGACCGGAAGGCCATGGAACACACCCTGAAATTTCTCAAAGAGCAGGGGTATCAGAGACTGGCGATTTATTATGCCGATGATGAATTCGGCGAAGGGGTGGCCGATTCGGTGGAGAGAATCTGTCCGGAGAACGGGATTGAAGTCGTTGACAGAACAACCACCATCAACCGGGGTAATCTTCTGAAGGTGCTTGAGCGATGGAAAGCCTTCGACAACCGTGCCCTGCTGGTGGCCAAGACCTTTGAAAAGGCCAGAGATGTCATCCGGATGATTAAAAAAAGCGACCCGGAACTCCTCATCGTCGGGACATCCGCCCTCGACTACCCGGAATATATAGCGTATCTCGATAAAGCTGCAG
This sequence comes from uncultured Thermotogaceae bacterium, assembly GCA_964631265.1. Taxonomy (GTDB): domain Bacteria; phylum Thermotogota; class Thermotogae; order MWEM01; family MWEM01; genus CAZVWW01. Next base: position 5,801 of record CAZVWW010000043.1, on the reverse strand, counting down.
AGGGAACCATCATTCCCACCCATTACAAACTCAAACGATCAACCACCCTGAACAGACATTTTGTCGATGCGTTCAGGAACCGGTACGCAAAAGACCCGGACATGTATGCGGCAATCGCCTATGATACGATCATGATCCTAAAAGAGGCCATTGAAAACGTGGACGATCCAACCCCCGAAGCGCTCAGATCGGCGCTTCATGAGACGAAAGGATTCAACGGTGTGACCGGCACGCTGTCCTGTGATGAAAACGGGGAATTTGTCGGTGATAATATATTCATCAAATTTGTCTCTGATGGTCAATTTATCTTTTTGGATGACTGATCAACCATAACGTGTCACATGACCTGACGTTCGACGAGCTTGTAAAAGAGGCCCTTCTTTGCCATCAATTCATCGTATGAACCACTTTCGGCTATTCGGCCTGCATTCAGAACATATATCCGGTCACACGCTTTGACGGTGCTCAATCGATGGGCGATGATCACCCGGGTTGTGTTCAGACTTTTCAACGTATCCGTTACGATACGCTGGGTGTGGTTATCGAGTGCGCTTGTGGCCTCGTCGAAGAGCAGGATCTTGGGTTTCTGAATCAACGCCCTGGCGATCAGGATCCGCTGTTTCTGTCCGCCGGAAATGGTGGATGTGCTGTCGTTGATGAAGGTGTTCAGGCCCATCGGAAGTGCCTCGACGTCCTCTTTGATGCCCGCCTTCTCGCAGGCCTCAAGGACCTCCTCCTCTGTTATCCGCGGGTCGCTGCCGGCAATGTTCATGAACAGGTCTCCGGAGAGTAGTTTGCTGTTCTGGAGGACGACCCCCATCTGTTTCCGGATACCGGTAATGTCAACCTCTTCCAGATCTCTGCCACCGACATAGACTTTTCCCGCTGAAGGTTGCTCAAATCCGAGAATGAGCCGCATCATCGTTGATTTCCCGCTTCCGGAGGCACCGACGATGGCCACATAATCCCCGTCTTCTATTGTCATGTTGAGGTTGCTGAAAACCTCTTTTGAATGCTTTTCATAACGGAAAGAACAGTTGTTGAACTCAATCTCTCCCTTGATCTCACCGACCCCGGCCTTGTCTTCAGCCTTTTCCGGGATCTCGTCGAGGATGGGCTTTGTATTTTTTAAAAGGGCGTAAGCCGTGCTGAGAGAGAGGGTGGTGTTTGAGAGCGAGGCCAGTACCGCCTGAAAAGAGACAAACGCACTGTTGAACGCCACAAACCCGCCAATGGAAAGATTTCCCCTGGTATAGGCCATGTAGAAGATGATGATGGTGCTGATAATGGTCATCACACTGATGTAGAGGCTATTGATGTGATGGATCTCTTTTTCGCGGATGTCATTTTCCTTGTATCGGGTGTAAGCTCTGCTCCAGTTGGCAAAAACACGCTTCTCCGAAGCTGAGAGCCTGATCTTGGCGATTGAGAAAAACATCTCGAGCATGACCCCGGAAAGCCGGTCGGCGTTTCTCAGTTTTTCATACCCGGTTTTAATCTGAAAATAGCCGGTTATAAGGATGACAACGACATTCAAAAGGGAGATCCCCATCGCTGCCAGGGCCATCTCAGGACTGTAAAAAAAGAGGATGACAACAAAAAAAACGGAAAAGATAGCCGAGAGAAGGGTGTCCGAGATGATCGTTGAGATGATAAGGCGCATTCGATAGAAGCCGATCACCTTTTTGCCGATCTCTCCCGACGAATAATGTCTGAAAAAAGAGGCCGGCAGATTGATGAGTCTGTCCCAGAGGGCTGTTTGCATCTTCATATCGGTTTTGAACTCGAGTTTTGAGGTCATTCGGAATTTAATCAGGTTGAAGAGTGTCGCGGAGATCCCTGTTGCCAGCAGAAAGAGGACAATCTGTAATAGTTCTGTCCGCTGCCGGGCCGGGATCTGATTTTCGATGGTATATCCCGTGATGACTGGTACAAGAGCACTTAGAAGTCCGAATATGGCCCCGAACAGGACGATGTTCACGATGGTACCGGTTTTTAAGGGGGAAAACGCGAATTGAAAGAACTCGATGAAAGATACCGGTTTGCGGGGAAGTGGTTTGTAAAGGTAGTATCCCTTATTGACAATTTTCGAGGCATTATCGGCTGTTACCTTGAAATGCGCACCACTCTCCATGTTGTGACAGAGGTAACCGCCCCCGTTCTTCACAACGGCGAGGACCTCATCATCTTGATTCCAGCTGATAAACGATCCGAGATCTCTTTTAAACCAGTCCCCGTCGAGGTTAAACTGTCTGTACTTGAAGCCCGCTTTTTTGGCAATGGTTTGCAGGGGGTCGGCTGCCGCCTCCAACAAAGCCCCGGACATCTCCGTTATCGTCAGACCCTGCTCTTTACCCACAAGCGTACAGGCCCTGAGAAGCGGATGTCCCTTAATGCGTTTTTGGTGCTCCTGCCGGTTCTCCTCACGGGTATAGAGTTCATTCAGTCTCGCTCTTGCCTTTTCGTATTCCTTCCCGTCCTGTCGGGCCGTTTCCTGAATCCCTGTCAGGTCTCTTTCATCATCGTTCTTGATCTGTTTGATGATCCGGCGGATGATCTCCTTCTGTTGCATCTTCAAGGCATCCCGCGATTCAGGTTCTCCGGACTCAAACCGGTTGTTTTCGGCATAAAGGAACTTCTTCAACCGCTTGTTCCATTCTTTTCCCGTCTTTTCAAACGCTTCAGGAACCGCCTCGCGGAGCTTCTGATAATCCTCGCGTTCTCTCTCAATCAGAGAGACCATCGAATCGTTGATGCACCGGATGATAAAGGTGAAGCCTTCGGGGACCTCAAAGAAGACAAGTGCATCCCCTTCATAAGCGCTTGCAAGATAAATAAGCCGTCCCGTTATCTCCTGCGGGGCCTCTTTGCTTTGAGCCGCCGCCCCGGCTATAAAAACATCCGCCCGGCCTTTGATGACCTTCAGATAGTCATCCGGTCCGATTTGGAATCGGCCTGAGGCATTTGATATAAAGGCGTTTTTTTTGATAATTGCTTGAACCTTGTCAACCATCCGATCACATCTCAATCAGTTTGGAATAAGTGCTGTTCTCTTGAATCAGGTCGTCGTGCTTACCCCGCTGTATGACTTTTCCGTTCTCGAGAACGATGATCTCATCACAGTCGCGTATCGTGCTCAACCTGTGGGATATAACAATCGTCGTGCAGCCTCTTTTTCTGAGATTCAGGTCGATCTGCTGCTCCGTCCTTGAGTCAAGCGCGCTGGTCGCCTCGTCCATGATCAGGATGGAGGGGTTCTTACAAAGGCATCTCGCGATCTCAATCCGTTGCTTCATCCCGCCGCTGATGTTCTTGCCGAATTCACGGAGCTGATAATCGTATTCGGAGCCTTCTGAGCTGCCGCCGGAAAAAGCGGTGATCTCCTCATGAATACAGGCGTCTTTTGCCGCCCGGATAACATCATAGTCGGTGATGTTGTCGGCGCCGGTTCGCCACATGGTGATATTGTCCCGGACACTTCCCGAAAAGAGGATGACATCCTGTTCAACATAACCCACAGAGTTAGTGGTGGTCGAAACCGACAGGTTGTTGAAAGGCATTCCGTCCAGTCTTATCTCTCCGCTCCACGGCTGTAAAAGCCCTGCAATGAGCTTGCCGAGTGTGGTCTTGCCGCTCCCCGAAACCCCGACAAAGGCAATCCGTTTGCCCGGTTCAACATCCAGATTGAAGTCCTCGATGAGGGGGTTATCAAGTCTTGAGTACCCGAACGACAACCCTCTTATCCCGATCTTTCCCTGGAGTTTCCTGACATCGGAATCGCTCTCTTCAACATTCCTGTGAAGATAGGCATCCTCGGGATATTTCATGACATCCTCGATCCTCTTTTTGTCGGCATCGCTTTTCTGCAAATTCAGAAGAAGCGACATGAACCGCTGTACCGGCACGTAAAGGGCGGCTGTCAAGGCTTGAAACGCAACAAATTCACCCACCGTCAGAGAACCATCCATGATCTTCAATCCACCGATTAACAGCAGAAGGACAACGGAGACAAATTCCGAAAATTTTGGTATCATGCCGAATAACTGCGTTTTCTTTGTAATTCTGAACATCATGTTCTGCAGCATCGTGTACTGATCGACCAATCTCGTGAAGAATATGGACTCCTGTCCCGTTGCCTTAAGGGTTTCGATCGATTGCACCCCGGAGACGGCTATTCCCGAAAGCTTTGCCTCATCCGCCAGCAGAACATGGTATTCCTCGCGAATCCGTTTGCCGGAATAATAGACCGCTATGATGTTTAAGATGATGAAAGAGGAACTTACAAGGGTCAGCAGAACATCGTACTGAAGCATGATGACAACAAAAAAAGAGGCAAAAAAGATGTTTAAAAGGGCCATCAGAAATTCGTTACCCAGCGATCTGGCTAACTGCTCGCCTGAATTCATGACGTTGTACAGCGTGCCGGCATATCGTTGAGAATAGAACTTGAGCGGCAGCCTGATGGCATGGTCGAAGAACGAGGAGGATTTGCTCACTGCGATACTGTTTTCGAGTTTCAGCAGGGTCTTGTGCTGGAGGAAGAGAACCAGTCCCGTTAAACCGGCCGTCAGGGCCATCACCCCGATCAGCGGGGCGAGCCATTCGGAACGTTCCGGGATTAGGATACTGTCGATGAAAATCCTTGAGAAAGCCGGGATCATGATACCGGAAACGGTCATCAGGAACGCACAGAGAAGAAGAAAGAACAACACGCTCTTATCCGCTTTGATTTCCTTCAGCAGAGGAATGAAGCCACCCTCTTTTTTGCCCGATTTTTCAAAACCATCACCGGGCTTGAATGTCAGGACGATGCCGGTAAACAGTCTCCTGAATTCGGTTTCGTCACATCGGCGATGGCCCAATGCCGGGTCGTTCAGATAATACGTCCCCTTTTTGATCCCTTCGAGTACGAGAAAGTGACTGAATCCCCAGAAGAGAATAACCGGGAACTCGTACTCAGCCAAATGCTCGATGTCTGTCTTCTTTCCCTTGGCCTCAAGCCCGTAATGCCGTGCCGCTTTAATGACATTCAACGCATTGCTGCCGTCTCTTGAAACGCCGCACTCGTATCTGAGCGCTTCAAGCGGAACGAATTTTCCATAATAACCGAGTATCATTCCAAGGCTTGCAGCACCGCATTCAACGGCCTCGGCCTGAAGAACGGTGGGGGTCTTCTGAATCCTGTGTTTAATGCCAAACACCCCCTGCTATAAGATTAAACTGGCGGGACTGACGCTATCGACAATCGTCAATCCATCACAAACGGTTCCACTTTCAATCTCAACCGGAGGGCCATCCGGAGAGGACCAGGTGTAGCCCGATGCAGTCTTCTCCGAGGGGATCAGATCAACCAGAACCTCCAGTACCACCCGTTGAGCAAAGAGTTCTCCGAATTCCGTGCTTCCGGTAAAATCAGCGATGGCCTTTTCTGTTAAAGGATATTCCGAAACGGAGACAACCGTCCCGAGCAGAAAGCCGTATTGCTCCTTGTTGATCGTGGAGGGAACCAGCCGGCACGCCATCCCGGACTTGATCCGCTTACCCTCGTCAACGGGATAATACAGAACCGCCACAAGGTCCTTGACCGTCTCCCCCGTTCTCTCAACCTTAACCAGTTCCTGGCCCTTCTCGATAAACTGCCCCTTCTGAACAAGGACCTCCACTGCGTTACCGGACTCGGAAGAAACCACATAACTCTCCTGTCTCAGCCTCTCTTTCAGCGCCTCAAGTTGCTTCTCCAGCTCACGTTTTTCTTCGCCCTCAGCCATATCCGACGCTTTCTGTTCAAGCAAAAGGATCCC
>CAZVWW010000042.1:3331-17327 GCA_964631265.1 uncultured Thermotogaceae bacterium | reverse complement strand
TCTATTTGATCTGCATAATCAGCTGCACTTTTTGTTACTCCTAGAAGTGTAGCCCCAATACCTACTAGTGCACCTCCTAGGAGCATCGCACTAGATTTTACTTGCTGTAATCCTTTATCTAATGACTGGAGTTGTTTATCGTCAACTTTTACACCAACCTTAACTAAAAGTTCTCTTAATGTAGCCATAAATCACCTTCTAGATCTATTTTGCAATTCCATTTCACGCCGTTGCTCTTCTTCTAAAGCTTCACGGTATGCAATAATTGTATTCATTTCTAGTATATCATCTAAAGTAAATTCTTTTTCTATTTCTGATAAGGAAGCTCGCTTAGAGAAGACAAGTCTCCAAACGAGCCAGCGATGATGTGGGATATTACTAAGCTTAGAGGTCAGTCTATTGTTTTTTTGTTTGGCTGGGAAGTTTCGGCTATATTCATTGAGTCGGACAAAAAAGGGGTAATATATGCCTTAATATATGCCATAAGTAGCTTAATTTGTGATAAAGCATCCCCTGAAAAATCAAGTTCCCAATTGGGTTCCTTACCTTCACCTTCTTTGATGTAAGGCTTCGTTGCTTCCCATATAGCAATAAACTTATCTTTAGGACAAGAATAAAAAAAGCTGTTTAATACTCCCTTAAAATCGATACCAGAAATAAGAGAGATCATGCTTTCTAAGTTTTTATCAAGCATTTTCTTGTCTTTATCCATGATATCATTAAGAGCATCGCCCTTAACCTTAGGAGCAGCACCGTTCAAAGCTTGTCCTAGAGCAGGGGACACAGCACTTATCACATCATAAGCATAGTTAATAGCTTCAGTACCAGTCATCGGGTATAATGTGTATACCTTACCATTTACTTTAGTTGTTTTTTTATTCACTTTAATAGCCATTTTTATATCCTTCTTTATAAATGGTTAATTAACTTTCGCTGTGTCCTGAATGCACAATGGTCAATCTTTTACAAGAGAAAGTCCACTCAGTGTTGTTGTCTTCACGGCCACGAACTAGATCAGGATCTTTCTTCACCCAAACATACTCGCTAGATGCCAATGTTCCATCAGAAGAGTTATCTTTGACCAGCAAAGGAACCCCTCCATCACCTGATATATCATCAGCTGTTTTCAACGCTTGGATAAACGTATTAGATGAAGATGACTGCATTAATGTAAGAGTCATCTCACCTTTGAAGTCGTTAGTTTTTGTCCTCAGCTCTTCGCCATCTGAACCCGATTTGTGGTTCCACTGGTCATTAGTTCTTGATACTGTAACAAAACTTCCGTCTGCAAATCCTGTGACAATATGCCCACCTAATATGATAGCAACCTTGGCAGGGTCGTACTGCTTAATACTCATAATTATGCTCCTTATCCGTTGTTCAAGCCGATGATAGTTACTTTCTCAATTGCACCCTGCTCATTATACTCAAATGTTATCCCCTTAAGCTCCCTAGCAAGTCTATCTGACTCTAGAACTTCTGCTAGGGTAGGTAAACTAACTTCATATCCCGGTGCTACATATCCTACAGCTACACCATTGTCTAATCTAGCTCTAATAACATTTTCTATGATAGCAATACCTGCGTCAGTAAATGGTATTTTTTCAGCCGACACTAGCTCTTGATATATATCTTCCATAATTCTTTGTGCAAGCCAGTCTTGGCCACGGACAGAATCGACAGATATACCACTACCAACTTTACCATTTTCTAAGATATTAGCTCCAGCCACCCTAGTGTAAGTATTTCCATTTTTATCATGGATTGTTTGTTTTTGAGTAGCTGAAAGGTTATCAACTTCTAAGCCAGTAAGTGTTTTAAACTTCATAGTGTACGAGCCGGGAACTTTAGTAAACTCTTTCCCTGGCACAGCTGCCTCGATATAGTTATCAGCATCACTAGAATAAGCATTAAATACTCTAAGATAAGAAGAATCTTGAGAAACACTTAACCAATCATCTGTAACAGCTGCATTGTAGTAATCAGCTGTATTAGCCCCTGTATAGAATATGCCTCCGTTTGCAGATATCCATGCAGCAACTCTTGTCCAATCTTTTACAAGCCTTGAGCCAATAACAACCCCATAAAAGTTTGCATCTTCCTTAACTATCTCGTTAAGAGCATCTTCATAAGTTTCACCCTCTACTGTAGTTGTAAACTCGGCTGTAGTGACTGTACCAGGAACTACAATATTAGTTATTGAGATAGTATACCCTTCAGTCGCTGTAATAGTAATTTTTAAATCACTTGTTCCTGTTGATCCACTTGCGATAGCTGTAGCTACATCGTCTAGCGCCGCTAATGTAGTGGCTAAGTTTCCTACCGTTGTATCTAAGTCAGTGTCGAAAGACTCAGAAATAGTTTGACCATTATAGTCAAAATCTAATGAACCTGAACTCATTGCGCCATCAAAAGCAAACTCACCAACATACTGAACTGGTGAATAAATACCAATTTTTACTTGTTGTGGTTTAGGTTCCTGACTGAAGTAATCATTAGCTAGCTTATACTCGATAGCACTAGTAGCAAAATCTCCTGCTACACCTGTAATATCTGTGTAAGTTCTTATACGATTACCACCAAAAGAACCATTCTCACCTACAATAAGCAAGGTTCCAAACCCTGCCCTATCTACCTGCGTCGCTACTCTTGTTACGGTAACGCTTAATATTCCTGGAATTGAAGGCATTTTTATCTCCTATATACTAATAGTTTCGCCATTTATTTCTACAGATTCAATCCAATTAACTTCTTCAGTTGATCTAAAAGTTGTATGCATTACAAGCTCAAGTCTACCTCTTTCTTCGTACCTACTGTCTTTAAGCCCTGTTAGATCTAGTATATCACCTTGCGTCATAATCGCAGAACCTGCATCATTTAAAAGTGATTTTGTGTATTCATGCTCAGTGGTAGCTCTTAACTTTTCTAGTTGCTCTAGTGCGTCTTTCCCATAAAATTGAATACTTACTGTAATAGTGCCTATATAGTTATAAGCATATTCATTAGTTGTTGTATTAATTATTTCCTTAGAGGCAAATCCTTTAGGAGAAAAGTTAGATAAATCTAATGTAGCGAAAAGCTCTGAACTCGGCCTAGCTCCATTCTCTTGTGCTCTAATTACTGGTATACTAGCTGCAGGTGTGCCTACTTTAATATAGTTTTTTACCCAAGATACTAAACTTGTGTATAAGGTATCTCTAGCCATCGCCCAACCTCTTCAGTATAGCTTTGTAAAATTCAGTAGTTTGGTACCAATTCCTTACAGCAACCACCTCAAATTCACGTCCTCTATATATAATTATATCAGCATTAACTCCGGTACTTGGGCTAGCAGTTTTAAGATCTGTTGTGGTATAAAGCTTCATACCTTCAGATATACGCCTTCCTTCAGCTAACATCTCTAGATCACGTTGGCTCGCAGGCTGTATAGATCCGGTGATAATAATGTCAGAATAAGATCCTTCAATATATTTACCTGAACTGTCATAACTCCCAGCTATTTTCCTTCTCAAAGTCATACTTTCAGAAACATTATTGATTATAGATCCTGCCCAAGTCATCACTTTTTCCTCACATCAGAGTGTATGGATTGTCTAAGTTGCCCAGTATCCTGCAAAGTCCGTACTGAAGATCCTAGGTCGCCTCCTCTCCCAATGAAAGCGCTAGCTTGTGCTGCACTTACTTTCTTAAGCCTTCCTAGCACAGTACTAGGTGCTAAAGGAGGCCACTTAGGATCACCTTCCTGCTTGAACTGTTCAAGTACTAATCCTCTTGCGAACTCACCTAGCTTACCTAGCTCTTTTTTTGGGTCTTTTCCTTCAAGCACAGATAAGTATACTTCAATAATCTTCTTAGTGATAGCATTCTGATTCGTATCCATCGCTTGCCTTAAAAAAGACCTTTCTGGTATCTTACCATCATCACTACCGAACTCGTGGACTGTTGCAAGTTCATAGTTACTTATAGAAGAACCGTCATCGTCTTTATGCATAGAAGAAGCATCACTACCAAGAACACCTACAACAGCTTCAAACTCTTTTAAGATCTTATGATCTTTTGTAATAGCTTTGAAAACTCTTTCGTCCTCGGTAAATGATACACTCATAGATCAACTCCACTATTAGCCACAGACAAAGCAAAGGTTTTCTCTTTCCTTAGCTGCACATATTGTCTTCCATACGCTGTTTCCATAAGCTGAGTTGACGACCCCGATCCTGACACTGCTATAGGAGTACTTGAATAGCCTATAGATAAGTCCCCTACTTTCTCTGAAGTTATGTTACCCTTGGCGCCAGTTCCGGAGCCTCCACTGGCTTCAGTGTTGACAGCTATTGAGAGCATGTGCGCTGCAAGATAGAATACCGCTAACTCGTACGTATCACCGAAAATCTTTTGAGAAACCCTTTTTCTACCAGCATTTAAAAAAGCAGCTACTCTACTATCTGCTTGACTAGCAAATTCAGGAAAAAACTCTTTAAATTCAGATGCTACTATAGTCATTAGTTAATCCTTCCCTTGCCTGCTTTGTCGATTTTATCAATTTGCTCGTTAAGAGCTTTAAGTACTGATGCATCATTAGTGCTATTTTTTAAATTGATAAGAAGTCTTTTGTCAAAGATGTTCTTAGCTATTTTTTCTTGCTTATTTGCAGGCAGATCTATGAAGCCTTTAGGACCATTATACTCTAGATCATCGTCCTCTAAGCGTGCCTTGATCAAATTATTCTTTAAAGCCTCTTCCCAAATACTCAACTTCACTTCGTTCATTCCTGGGTAAAGTATCATATTCTTGCATTGAAGTTGCTTAGTATAAGGATTTGTTACATATAAAGCTACCCCGAAGTGGTATGGTAGTTTATTTCGTACTAGTACAAATCTATTCTTATCTTCTGACACTTCACCCTCGATAAAAGAATCAACTTCCATATCTTTTTTTGTTGCTTTGTTTGCTTTACTCATATCAATTAAACTCCATCTTTCACTAGTTAATTGTGTTAATAATTTAAATTAAATGCCTTCCATTATCGCAACGCTGAATGGGTAGTATACTACTACGCCTCCGAAAGACTCCTCGCAAGGAACTTTATAACCTAAGTTACGTTGTTGTGGTGCATGGATAATGAACTCCATAGGAATAACCATCTGTAGATGTAGAGGTGATTTATTATAAGCAATCATCACACCTGTGTCGTTATAACCGGCTTCATCAAGCTCAGACACAGCATAAATGTTTCTAATTTCTTGATGTGCTTTTTTGAACGCTTCTAAGATAGTCACTTTATTATCTGTGTCTGCATATGTAGAAGAGATATAGTTATATCTCTCGTTAGAAATAGCCACATCAAGAGCTTTTTCTGTGCCCTTTGTCAAGTTATTGGGGGTATTAAAGCAGGTATTCATATCTGCTAGAACCTCGTCAGGTGTCTTGTTCTCCCATTGTGTTTCGCCAGATGTGTTAGCTCCTGCTGCTAGCCTAGGGATATTAGGATTATCTAACAATCCTTGTAGATTAGAGTCTTCATCACCGAAGAAAGCAACTCTATTCTCAAGCTCAGCTATAGTCCTACGAGCTGCAGTAGCTTTCATTTGATTAAGTGGTCTATTAGTCATTTTGGCTTTACGAACATCGGAAAAACTATAACCGAAAGAAGTACCTAATGACTTAACATTAGAAGTAAATTCTTTTCCAGCTACATCAGAAACGTCTAAGTCATCTGCATAATTAGCTATCACCTTGGCTTGTCCGAAAGTGTCGAACTGGTGATAAGTTACGCTAGTCGCACCCTCATTTACCTCAAAATCTAAAGGAAAAACTTGTCTTGCGTGTAGAGGGACTTTTTTGACATCGTAACTTTTCTTGCGAACATGCTCTAGCTCACGGAAGAAGAACACAGTCGTTGCATCATCCATTAATACTTCTTCTTGCTTATTTTTTTCTGTCATCTTTTATCTCCTAAAAAATCTTTAAAGCTAAAGTAATACTACCATATAATATTACTTAATTCTTACTCTAACTAGTTCACCATCAGCAGCAGCTGTATCAAAGATAGCCGTTCCTAGGAAAGGTACACTATCTGTAGTCTCAGCTGTAGCAAACCCTTCATAGTCTGTGGCAATAGAGGCTCTAGCTGCTGTTCCGGCCGTAACTGTTCCCTTGGCCTTCATCCAAATCGAACCTTCATCGAGTACAGATACTTGTATTTTTCCACTCGCTGGATACTCGTCTTTAGAGTTTGTAGTGAATAAAATATCATTCTCAACACTTAGATTTCTCACCGCCACACCGATAGCATTATCACCTGAAACTCCTGTAGCACCAGTAGTAACAATTGATAAATTATCATCTGACTCTGTTACTGTCACTGAATCGCCTAACTCAATAGCTTCAATGTATAACTCATTTGCATCTTTTGCATAAGCTTTTACTACGCCAGCTAGTGCATATGTTCTATTAATCTCATCAATAAGACCATCTCGGATAGTAGTGGTAGTAGCACCTGTTCCCGAGGTATAAGAAATAGCACTTCCATTTACAGATAAAGCATAAGCTGTAGAATCATCTGCTGTATCTATAGTAACCGTGACTATTCCTTTAGTAGAAACAGTGTCTACAACCTTAACACCACCTGTACTTGTAAGAGCAACGGCTGCACCGAAAGGAATAGCCTCTGATTGACTTGCTTCAGTATCTTCTGAGGGGGTTCCAATGTTAGTCCCAGCAACCTCAAATTCCCAGCCAGCTCGCACACCTGTTAATGTAATAGTTGCTGTACTTACTGTAGCAGTCATCCACAATTTTAAGTCAGAATCGTTTAAATCTTCCGTGTGCTGTACTGCTGTAAGAGCAGCAGAACCTTGGGCAGCCGTAGTTACTGTGATTTGTGTTGCATTATCATCAGGTAAGGTCACAACAGTAGTAGTCTCTGCATCAGAAGCTACTGTATAACTCCATACATTCTTAGAAAGTGTTCTATTTGTTTTAGAAATTACATTTCTTGTGCCAAATTCTTGAGCTATTAACCCAGGCTTAGCAATTTCACTTGTTCGTGAATATGATGTTTGCATGTTTTTCTCCTCGAAAAAATTAATTAAATAAAACTACGATTAACAAGCATCTTGTTGTTCACGCATAAGACGTCGTCTTAGTTGCTCTGCGGTCTCAACACCACTATCAGCTTGCTTAACATTAGAAATGGCCTTTGCTTGCTTAGCTACAAGAGCGTCTTTCACATTGTCAGCAATAGCGTCAAAAAAAGCTCTACAATAAACGTCGTCTTTGTCAGAGAAATCTCTTTCACATTTTCCGTCTTTTGTGTACTGGTTTTCTAACACTTTTCTAATTATATCTTTATTAGAAAGACCTTTAGCGTCGAAATTTTCTATAACTTTAGCTGCAACATCAATGATTCCTGAACGTTCTTCAATCATTGCATCAAGCTGAGCTGCATCAGTTTGCTTATCCTTTTTCATATCTTCCATATCTTTTTTCATTTTGTCCATTTCAGCTTTGTATCCGTCGGCTTTGCCTTGCATCTCCTTGAACTTTTTTTCCATATCTGCATATTTCTTATTCATATCTTCCATACACATATCCTTCTCATCGAGTTGCGCTGCAACTTTATCTTTGTATCTCATGATATGTGAGGCTGTCCCTTCCTCTAGCTCAATTGTTGAGTCATCAAGTTGTACTGAAACTTTACTCATATTTGTCTCCTTATTAGTAAAAGAACTATCCATAAAACCAATTGTACCACAATTATCTTCATTATTGTCAAGGTGAAGCTTGGCTCTTCGTCCTCCTCGGGCAACCTCCACAACAGCTAAGTGATTATATCTCCTCCCACGCTGTATATAATCATATGCCTCGCCGTTGAAAGTAGCTCCTGGCTTAGCTTCTTCAAGAGTAGCTATATATCCCGGGGATACTTCTACAGCCTTACCTTCTTTTATCACATTTTGTAACTTCTCGTCAGTGATAATCATCGGTGCGATTAGCTCGTCCCCATCAAAAAACACACCTGCCTTAACATGACCACAAGCCCATTTCTTCGCATCCTTTGCCGTTAGTAAACTCTTAGGATGGTTATATGTTACCGGCTTATCTTCTAGTGTCCTAAAGCTTTCTGTATCAGAAAGTGTTTCATGCGGCACTAGCTGCTTAATTACCCGGCCATTCTTATCTCTATATTCCATCACGCCTACTACTGCTGCCGTAGCACTTAGCGTAAGGAATCCATTCTCATCTACTTGTGGTTTTAATTTTTCATTAAAGGCTTGGAAATCGTACTGCTGTACCTCCAATATTTTACCCATTTATACCTCCAACACAGGCTCAGCTACGCACCTGCAATTAATCTCTGATCCGGGGGTAATGCCTCCGGGAGCCTCTTCATAAGTTTTTCCATCAATCTTAACCGTGCCTGACCAACTATAGATATTACCATCAAGCCTAGCATGCTTAGATCTTACCCTTGCGTCCCCGACAGTCGACCATCTGTAGAGCTTCATACCTAAGTCCTCTTGGCGTGCTTTAGTAAGCTGGCCATTGAGCTTATTAGTTTGATCTCTTGCTATAAGTTTAGCACGAGTTCTTATGTTTTTGAAAACTCCTGCATTACCATCAAGGCCTCTTTCTATCTCTCCAACTATCTGCTCCCAACGCTTTCCTTGTGGGATGCGGTCAGTGATAATACGCTGTGTATTAGCTATTATCTCCTCACTGACCTTCCTTATATATGATGCATTTTCCATTGTGAAGGCTTGTAGTTGAGCTTCACCAGCAGACGTAAGATTAGCTAAATCAATGGGTGTTATTTTATCATAAGTTTTACTAAGCTCACGTTTATTTCTTTTATTAACTTCTGATCCTACTCTTTCAGAAATACGCTCTATATTCTCAGGGGTAAATATCTCGTCATTAACTTTCTTTTGCCATGCTGCTAGTGCCTCAAGTATAAAGCTGAAGTTATCTTGTGGCTTAGTAGCGTCAGCATTGTACCGCATTGGTTCACCTTTACCTACAGGAACCACTATATCTCTGAAAGTGTCTTGCGCTCTTCTTATAAGCTTATTAAGAAGCTGATAGTACAACCTCTCTGTAGCTTTTGGGTTCTTTACTTTTTTGGGCTTAGGTAGCTTTTTAGTAGCTTGGGTCAATGATGCTAAGATACTACCTTCTTTCAAAGCTTTATTATCCTTTTCCACCATTGATCATTCCCTCATATGTTTCGATATCTTCTTTGCTAGGCTCCTGCCCAAACTCATAATCACCTTCTAGAATAATATCTTTCTCAAAGCCAGCCTCTTTAAAACGATTATCTCGTATCTCTTCTGATGTAATAGCCTCCATATCATAATATATTTTATCAGTTTCCGCTGTAATTTTCTCTCTTTCAGCTTTTACTTTAGGCTCCTCAGACCATAGCGAGTTCCATTTAATTTCATAATTAGTTTCTTTTATGCCATTATTAGCCAATATATAGTTATATATTCTTCTATGTACAGGCTCAAGAGTATCTACTTGATAAGCCTTCACCTGATCATAATAATCTCTCTTCTCACTTTCTCCTGTAGCTCCTAAGCCTGAAGGTGATTCGCCAAGGAGTAGTGTGTGAGGTTTACCCGTCTCGATACAAAGCCTGATAGTAGCCCTATCGACTATATCAGCAAGCCCAGACACAGGATTTTGTTTTATATCGTACTCTTCATTGTCACCTAGAACAATTGCATTAATTACTGACTTAACAACATCTATAGTCTCGGCTCTCTTCTTAATTGTGTCTTCTTCACCTGCAGCAATAGCCTCTTCTAAGTTACTTATTTTATAAATGGCTTGTCTGAAGTCTTGCGCTAATAACGCACTAGCATGATGTGCTGCCATATAATCAGTAATTACTTCATATAGAGGCTCTAGTAATGATTGCCCCCAATACTCATTTTCTATGTAGCTGTTCAATGGGAGTTTATCCCCATTCATTTTAATAATTCTTGACTTATCGAAAACCATAGCCTCGCCATAAGCGGGTGTTACATAATAAGAGGTAGGTTCACTGAAGTTTTCACTCATTATATCATCTTCTATCACGCCTGTATGGGATATCCACCGCCTATCGAGCACATGGAGTTTAACGAGTTCACCTTGACTAAGTTCCTCTTGTGAAAACTTGCCGTCTCTTGCGAGCATTAAGATAGTGCTACCTCCATAGAGATTAGCCCACTCTGCACACCTTCTTATTTTTTCTGATATATGTAACTTTTTTTCATACTTTTCTATTATATCTTCTATTCTTTTATCTTCACTCTGTATAACAAAGCCTTCTTTGTAAGCGAAGCTCGGATCCATTCCAACAAATCTTCGAGCTATCCTAGAGCTTTCGTACATCCATTCAAGCTCAGATAGCGCCCTTCGTTGAGGATAAGCAAAGGAGTACCTACTCTTATCTTTACTAGTTCCCATACCCGTCTGTTGATTAATAAGTCCGTCCGTCAAGTACTTTTCGATTCTTCTCATTCTTACCAGCCTCCTCTTTGAAGATATGCCTCAATGTTAGCATTAGTTTTCCTCGCTTTATTCAGTTTAGCACGCTTTTCCTTAAATACCGCTAGTGCTTGTGTAGTGCAGTCTACTTGATCATCATTAGGTGCTTGTGGGAACGCTGTTAGCTCTTGTACGTATTCTCTAGTGAACTCAGCATCTCTTGGGATATACACTGAATTGCTCTCAAACTCGTCTTCTACATAATGTAACCTAGATACTTTATCTCCTTGCGGTTCCGTAAGCTTTATACCAGGTATTATAGAACAAAGCTCGTCTTCCATCGCAGGGGCATTAGCTTTATTCTCTATGTATTTAAGTCTTGCTTTAGGATGCTTCCTGCAAAACTCTTGGAACTGTCTCTTGGTCTCAGCATAACCCCAACGCCCTCTTTTCTGATCAACTAAATACTTGTACTCACCAGCTCTTACCCAATACTGGAAACATACGAAAGAACCTGAATCTTTCTTTTTTCCAAAACGTAAATCGCCTACTATAATATGTAGATCAGTTTTTGAGGGCAGATTGCTAAAGTATCTTAAGTCATTCTCTTTAACTAAGTTACCTCCTTTGATAATCGGATTCTGCTGGTACACAGCTTGGAACTCTCGCTCCGATGATGCTGCTTTAATCGCTGCTACTTGTTCTAAGTCATCTTTGAACTCGGGCCATAACGGATCGCCTTCGCTACGAGGATCTTCTTTATGTAGCTTACCCTCAGCTACCAAGGGTATCTTAATCACTTCCCATTTATCAGCGTGTGGATCTTCTAGCTGCATTTGTAATAAATGCCCAGCCAAGTCTTCAGGGTGCCATCGAGTAAAGAGTAATATGATGGAGCCGAACTTTGAGAGCCTCGTCCGAGCTACAGTATTGTACCAAGAGATGACATCTTTTCGATACGCTGCTGAGTCGGCTTGCCTAATACCAGAATAAAGGTCATCTAATATCAATATGTTAGATGTACGTCCGGTCAAACTACCCCCAACACTAGATGACAAGTAATAGCCATTATACCCTGCAATCTCAGCTAAGTTCTGTGTTTCTTTTTTCTTGTCTGATTTTGATCCAATTCTTATATTAGGGAACATTTCTTGGAACTTAGTTGATCTTATAATCTGTTGATAATCTCTGTTGAATGAATTAGCAAGCTCAGCTGAGTATGAAGCTACTACTATCTTCTCATCAGGTTTCTGACTATGAACCCATGCCGGCAGGAACCTACTAGAGAACAAGCTCTTGGAGTACTGGGGTGGTAGGAAAATCATTATTCTCTGCTTACCTCGATAGAGCACTTTTTCAAGCTCTCTACATATCAGCTCGTGATGCCAGTTTCTCACGAAAGGTGTGTCATTGCCGTACACACTGGGAAACATAGTTTCTGTAAAGCCTAGCAAACTCTCACTTGCATACCGCCATTCTAAAAGCTTTTCATACTCTATAAGCTCTTCAGTATTTAATGCGTCTAAATTCATAATCTTTCCTTATTTTAAACGTCTACTTAAAAACAACTAATACTCTAAGTATATCTTATAGTTTATTACTATTCATCTAGTAAAGTTTTGTTTGTGCGTAGAAAAAGTGTTTACATGAAGACTATATTTTAATATAGTAAAGATGCGACTTTAGTAAAGTTGTAAAATGTCTTTCATTTAAGGAGTTTATGCATGAGTGTTAAAAAATCAAAAAGTATTACTTTTTCCCCCATAATACTAGATAATGACTACAATAAAGCGGCTAAGGCTTTGATTAAATTGAGTAAAGACACAGCTCAATATCAATATGAGCAGGGATGTATTGTGTTGGGCATGGTATACGATAGCTTACAAGAGTTATCATTGAGCTTTAAACCCGATAAAGTCACTAAGATGTATATTGACAGCAATGAACGTACTGCAATTGTTGCTTATTTTTTATATGAGCTGGGCAAAGAGCTAGGGGATTCTAAGTATCTCGATTCTGTCGAAGAGATAAAAAATAAAAATAAAATGATAAAAAATCCTCTAAGTTTTCTAGCTAATAACAAGTTCTTAGAACTTGATGTAAAAAAAGTTCAAAAAAATAGTAAAAAAAGTGCTAAAGGTTTTCGGATATGCACCGATGAGTATAATATAGGGAGGGAAAAGGGTTCCTCTCAAAAAACTATACCGGGAGGTGCTGCTATGACAAAGCAAACAAAGAAACCATCCATCAAAAACAACGATAAAAGAACACATAAAGAAAGAATTATCGATATGTTGATGATGGATACTGGGAGTTTGACAATACCCGAGCTAGCATCTCTCCTCGGTGTGTCAAATCAAGGAATGCTACATAATATGATTAGAGATCTTGCTTCAGATAAAAAGATTAGGAGAATTAAGGATAAGAATGGCCGGATAAAAGTATGGGTTCAAAAGAGAAATGCTAAAAATACCCCGTTAAAAACACGTTAAACCCCATTCCAATACAACCTCTCCCCCACACTATCGGGGTTCCCTCCGGGTTGTGCTAGTTTTGTCTTACTTACTTCGTAAATCAGTTTAAATCGCTTATCTGAGATGTTGTACTCTGATATGAATACGGGAAACTTTCTAGATGCTGCCCAATCAAAAAAATCCTTATGAGAGAACACCTTTCCATAACCAGCAGTGCCTGCATAGGGTATATCACAATACACAACACTGTTGTGTTGGATATCTACGCATCTATAATCTTTAGCTGATATTGTTAAGCGTTCTAAACCCTCCAACCGTTCCAAGTGCCCCAACCGTTGCAACCGTTCCAAGTGTTGCAACTGCCCCAACCGTTCCAATTGTTCCAAGTGTTCCAAGTGCTCCAACCGTTTGTACCTTGAGTAGTTACACTTAATTAAGTATGTGACTCTCTGTCGCCAATAGTGCCGTCTTTGCCTTATAGTCTTAGCAGCCTCGGGCCATCTATTAAATCCCAGTACTTTTGAGGCAAAATCATCAAAAACTGAGAAAACTATAGCGTTATGTGCGGACTTCTTAAAATCTCTGATGTCTGCTCCGTAAAGATAATGCGTCCCGGAGTTTCCAAAGCTCCATAAAATCCGGATGTACGCATCCGACTTTTTAAGCTCATCAAATTTTTCTTTTTCGATAAACTCCGGAGTGAAAACGTCAGGTCTGTACTTACCATTGATGGAATCCTTGACTAGCTGCACAACATCTTCTTGTATTTCGTTATAATGAAATGTTTTATATCTGTGCGCCTTATGCTGCAACATATAATGTGTCATCGAGAAGCCTCCACCAAACAGATCATAAAAATGCTCTGCTTCAGGGAAATTTAAAGCTAGACTACTTACTATCGCTTGCTTCGATCCCATGTAGGGTATACCGTAACCCATAATTCTATACCCCCTTCACTTTATATCCACGCTCCCTAAGCTCCAGAAACAACTCTTGTTGTTCTTCTTCACTTGAACAAACTATCTTTAAGTCGTATTTATTCTCCG
>CAZVWW010000042.1:0-3231 GCA_964631265.1 uncultured Thermotogaceae bacterium | reverse complement strand
AACATTTCCATATCCCATCCGGTATCTACTTCAGCAATCCGGTTATCAGCTAGGGTAAACGCTTTCCTCTGTGTATCTGTGAGATGGCTTGCTAAGATCGTAGGAACTTTCTTAAGCTTAAGCTTTCTAGCTGCCATAAGGCGCCCATGACCAGCAGTGATAGTTCCGTCTTTGTCGATGATAATAGGGTTCATGAATCCGAACTCTCTAATGGATGCAGCAAGCTTCTCTATTTGTTCGGGCTTATGTATCTTAGCATTTCTCGCATAAGGTATTAATTCTTCTACGTTGCGATACTCAAACTTTAAGTCTTCTTTTTTCTTACTCATTCATAAACTCCTCAATAAAATCCATATTTTTTTGCTTCGGTTCATAGCTAAAACAGTCGAACTTGCCACTATCGTAAAGCTTTTGTATTTCTTTTCTCACTGGAATGGTATTACCTCTTACCCAGATGTTTTCAACTCTTTTTCTATTCTGCTTCGACTCGTCTGTCTTCTTCGAGCGGTCATATCCTGTGCGACCTTTTGCGGAGCACGATGTTTCAAAAGATATTTTCTCCCAGCAACTTTTTTCAAAACCTGTTTCATATCCCGACAAAATAAAACCCCCTGCCAATATTTATCTAAAAATTCAATAAGTTCTCTATATTGAATCTCTGTATAGCCTTTGTAATGGCCGCAGTCCGAGCCTATGTATGGGGGATCTATATACGCAAAGCTTTGGGAGCTATTCCAACGCTTTAGACATCGTAAAGCGTCCTCGCAAGAAATATAAGTAGATAAAACCCTTTCAAAAAAATTTGATATGTCTATTTTGTTCGCCCAAGCCGCAGACACGTTCGCACTATAACATGCCGTACCCCAACCCCCATAAATATTACCAGCAAAGCTCATATTCGCCTGTACAAACCACGCCCATGCTTTATCAATGTCACCTACCTTCACTTCTTCTTTTAGAATCTTTCTAGCTTGTAGGTGTTCAGCTTGCGAGTATGTCGTAAATTGCAGCTTGTGTTGCAGCACCTCGAACTTTTTTTTATCCTGCAGAACTCTCATGAAAGTTATAAGACGCACATCGTAATCATTTAAAACTTCTCTATAGTGATCCTTATTGACGACTTCAGGCCAAGGCTTCATCCAAAACACAGAACCCCCGCCTAAAAACGGCTCGACATACACAGTATGTTTTGGTATGTACTTAATTATCTTACTTGCTAATCTCTGCTTACCACCGTAATAACTGAAAGGTTGTTTACTCATTCATAAACTCCTCGAGCAATGGCTCTTCGGCCTTTTTAAGTTTTTCTTCTAGCTTTTTTATCCGAGCATACTTGGCTTGGGCATCAAGCTCAGTAATATCCTGCCGGTCATCCTCTACTATCTGCTTACTCGTTTCAGACCAACCTTCAACAGACTTCATATACTGTATCATCAGGGCTGGGTTACCCTTACCACTGGGCTTAAATTTACCAGTCTTTTTGTCTTTTTCCATCGGAAAAGCTTGTTCCATATAACATGTGAACGCCCTTTGCCGTCTCGATAACACACCCTCATTCCAAGCGTTAACCAGGGGCTCATACTTTTTAAGCCACTCACAGAAAGTACCATAATTCACATTTACAGCTTCTGCTACTTGTTTTTGACTTAATCCTAAGCGTGATAACGCCTTTACTTGTATAATTATATCATCTGTTAATCCTGAACTTCCGTAGGGCTTATCCGGATCATCGGGGTAATACTTATCCTCAAGCTTTTGCTTCTTAAATCTACCAAATACTTTCATCATCTTTCTCCTTGTTCGGTACTTCTATTGCATCATTAATCATCCGCCTAAATTTTGGCTTAAAAGTGAACATTGGTGATACCCTATCATATACTTTAATGTCTTTTACTTTGCCTTTAGTATTCCTTCTCTTGATATTGTATCCTTTTCTCTCCTGGGTAGTAAACTTTCCAAGCTCCCCAAAACTTATATCTTCCCTTCTGAGTATCGAGGCTTCTATTTGCTTAAGCAGTTCTTCCATAACTATTTCAACCATAACTCTTCTTACACCAGTGCTCCTTGCTATCGCTTCGACTATCTTTTTATCTTTTATTTTCATCATTCTATTATAACTCCTACGCAGTGTTACCTATACTCTTGTAAGTATAGTATCAGTCTCAGAGTTATTTTGACAAGTTTAGCTGTTTATTTTATTAGCTTAATATATGCATACCCTAAGCAAATACTATCAGCTATGCCATCATGTGGGTTTTTGCATCTTCCTGGGTAAAGTAGATAGCTTGCTTTTAGCTCTTCTTCTACGAAGTAAACGCTCTGTTTTTTAGTATTGATATGAATTACATCTGAACTTTTTCTAATGATACCTTGCCATTTTTTAGGCTTAATCTGCACTAAAATAGCTTCATGGAAAGTACTTTCTATTAGAGCAAGCAAAGATGCTTGGAGTGCCCCCATAGTGAACGCTGTATTAGGTGTGTCTCCAGGGTAAGGCTGCTGCTCTTCTAATACTACTGTGTGTATATCGTGAGTAGCTAGCTTGCTAAATAATTGATTGCTGTACATCTTTATAGAGCCGTTTTTAATTATATCTTTTTTAGTTATTCTGTCTGAAAATATAGGCTTATCAGCTTCAAATAGCGTGTATGCTCCATTTATACCAGGATCTATAGAAAGCAGCATAAAGAAAAACTCCATAAAAAATAGCGCACAGATGAGAGAAAAGAGTGAGATTTTCTACAAGAAAATACCAAGAGTTTATGTGATCCTGTGCGCTGTTTTGATTCTATAGCTATATTTTGAATGTGTCAACCGATAAGTATAGTAGTAGAGCGGTAAGGCTACATATATAAGAAATGCTTAGTTTTTATAAGTGTGTTACCGCTCTTCCTCGGGTATACCATTTTTTATTGAACTTGGGAAGGGGTAAATTAGTGTGCCGGAAAACATCAGTAGCAAAGACAGAAGAGTACCAAAAGCCGGCACAAGAAGAAGGTAAATCTATATTGTTACTTTTTCAAGAGCTTCTTTAAAAAAGTTTGCCTCTTTAATTGCTTTTTTGTACTTATATGCAAGGGGTAACTGGTGCTTTACCTCTTGCGCTACATAGTGCAGATGTGGTGCTACCTCTTCTTTTCTATGAATCTTAAAGCATATATTAAACAACTCTCTATCATCTATAGATATACCCCCTGTGGCGATAACTTTAGAGATGCCTTTTACTCCATC
>CAZVWW010000041.1:0-17422 GCA_964631265.1 uncultured Thermotogaceae bacterium | reverse complement strand
TGTCTTTTTCGACAATTTCCTTTTCCCAATCCACTGCCATGGCTTCGAGAATCTTCTCTTTGGTTTTTTCATGGGAAAGAATGGGCATGTTCAATTCCGAAAGACCGAATATATGGTCAAAATGCCAATGGGTTAGCAGACAATAATCCGGTAATTTCAATTCATGTTCTTTTAGGGCGTTAAGAAATTCACGGGCATGTCTTTTTGAAGCACCCCCATCAACGATAATCGCCTTTTCCTTCCCTTGAATATACCCGAAGGTTGGTCGATCTGTAAAATCATCACATTCCGAATAAAAACAGTTCTTTGTCAACTGCACAAACTTGTTTGTCATTTAAACACTCCTATATAATTTTAATCTATAAGACTTATTTCCATTCAACTTAAAAAGGAAACTACTGTTCCAATTATACATGATACATCAAGTGATTTCTGTTTTCGTTGTAAAATCTATAATAATGATTCTGAATCTATCAATCCAACAGTCTTTCCATGATTGTCCGATACAGCAGGTCCGGGGCCAATATATTCATTGAGCGTTCTGATGTACTGTTCAACCTGTTATCGTTTCAATCTTTCCGTTATAGCCATCGATGATAACCTCAGAATGTTCGGGGATGGAAAAGATGTTTTTTGCCGAGACAACTGCGGGGATGGAGAATTCTCTGGCGATGATGGCAGAATGGGATAGCATGCCGCCGCTTTCGCTGATGATACCGCTTGCCTTTGTAAAAACCGGTGTCCAGCTGATATCCGAGTACGGGATGGCAACGATGTCTCCCGGTTGGATTTCCCCGGCCTGATCCAGTCTTTTTATATGCAGCAAACGGCCCCGGATATAGCCGCCTGATACACCCAGTCCGTTGATCCTGTTTGTCTGAGTATTCCGTTTGATAATGGGCGGTGTCTCCTCCCCGATGATCGTCTCGGGGACTTCAATATCTTCGAGATTGGCCATTTCTGCCTTTCTTGTCTTCACCCGTTTCAGGCATTCTTCTTGAGTAATCTCCTTATCCAAAAGATGGCGCTTGATTTCATCGTAATACAGGTAGAAGACATCATCCGGCGTTTTTAATGTGTCCTGATTCTTCAACCGCGATCCCAGTTCGAGAAAGTACCGTCTGAACTGGCTGTATCCATAGGTGTATAAAAAGCTTACCCGCTCTTTTAATATCTGATATTGAACGGCCTTTCTGTATTTTCTTCGTAAACCGGAATAAGTGTTAAGGTCTATCTTTTTCTTATCGGATGCGGAGTGTTTATGCTCCCGGATAAGTCTTATAAGGGTTTTATCATCTTCGGCCCAGGGGCGTTTTGAAAAATCGTTCCCACTGTCGCTGAGATGTCCGAATTTTTCCTTGAAGGCTCTGTACGCTTCGATGAATGCCTGTGCCTCTCCCGATGACCCTTGAGACTTGATGTGCTTCATCAAATTTTGCTGTATGGGTTCTGGTAGCTTGTCATAGTGCCGTTTTAACTTGTTCAGATGATGATCAACCTGAATATCCGCTGTCTTTTCCCTGACTTGAGAAAAATCGCAATCTGTCAGGCTTATACCCTTCTTTTTCAAGGCGTTTTTGAGGGCGAAGCTGTTGAAGAAGAGGCTCATGAGCGGGGTTATGATGTTGTAATAGGAGGCCCATTGTGTGGTTGCGATCAACGAATCGATGGTTTTAATTAACGCTGAATCGGACAATGAAACCAGCCTCTTGGCTTTATAAGATTCGACAAGCTTCGAATACCGGCTGAAGAACCGCTCGAATTCAAGGGTGAAAAAGAGCCTTTTCAACAAAAAATACAGGATACGATGGGTGTATAGGAGGGATCGAAGGCCGGGTTTAAAGGAGGGTTTCTCTCTTCCGGTGTCTTCAATTCCCAGCATGATCTCAAGCAGCTCGCGGGGCATCCCAAACAACTGGAAAATATCTCCGAATATGCCCATGTTGAAATAGGCCCGATAATAAAACGAATGCGCCATTTGGTTGATGTGGATGGTGGTCTTGCCGGTAATCTCTTCAATGAGTCTCTTCCAGGAACTGTTGACAACGGGGATGTTGATTGACCAGACCAGCGGCTTTATCATACCGGGGAGAAATTCTCCTGAGATCCGGTTGGAAAAGATCTTCTTTCCCTTGATTGTTGTTATCTTTCGCGCCTGAATCCAGTATATCCTGCCGTTTGAATAGGCCCACTCCAGATCAACGGGGTCATTAAACGCCTTTTGAATTTGTTTTGCCCGGGCGATCAGGGTATCAAAGACATCCGGCTTCATCGAAGGGGGGAGTTCATCCGATGCTTTTTCCTTCCACTGCCCCCATTTATAGATCCTCCTGACGGGCTTTTCTCCTCCTTGAAGGATTCTCTCCGAAAATCCCTCTGCGGCTTCAACGATGATCTCATCGAAGCCGTTGACGGGATTTTTCGTGAATAAAACACCTGAGAAAAGCGGGGTGATTTGACGTTGTACGATCATCGACATGCTGACCGGGGTTGCATCAGCCCTGCTCTTTTTATAATAGGCATTCACATTTGTATTTAACGCACTCCCGGCCACTTTTTCCAGGGCGGACAGGATTTGATCCGCGCCGCTAAGATTTAAAACAGTCTCGAATTGACCTGCAAAACTCCTGTCTGAGGAATCTTCAACATTTGCCGAGGATCTGACAACATAGAGCGATCGAACATCCGTAAGCGATTCGAGCTGTTCTCTTAACCGGGCCGTGTTTTTGGCATCAAGGGGCATTGAATGCTTGAATTGTACCACCAGCCCCTCCGGAACAGTAAAGCCTTTTTTTATCAGGAATGAGAGGTTTCGAGCCTTGTTACCAAATCGCTGGTCAGCTTGTGACAGTCTTTTCAACAGAAATGCATCCATTTTCTTACCCCTCCGTTTTCTCTTTGGCGTTTCCCGAACTTTTTCGCCACCTGTCAAAGATCTTGTTCTTTTTGAAATCATCATTGTGTCTTCCCGATCTGATAAAAAAGACGATGATCACGGACACCCCGAAGATGAGATAACTGATACGCCCCCCAAAAAGGTATAAGAAAAACGGATAGCAAAGACTCGAGATCTGAAAGGCAATGGACGCTTTTTTAAAGGCAACGGCAGTGCAGATCCAGATAACCGCTATTGTGAGTGCCGTGTAAGGTGATATGAACAGGGTCGTCCAACCGATCAGTGTTCTCCCCTTGCCATATTTTCCCGGCAGGAAGACGGGAAAGGACGTTCCCAAGAGTGCAAAGAAGACAGCCATCAACACGGGGCCGGGTATCTGAAAAAGAGAGCCGACGATGAAGACCGGCAACAACCCCTTCGAGGCTTCCCCGGCAACGGTTAGATAACCGGCCTTCTTCCCGCCCACCGTAAAAGTATTCGCAACGCCGATGGTCCTGGTTGAATAGTCATAGACCTTTTTTCCGGTAAAGAGCCAGGTAAAGATAAACCCGAACGGGATGGCTCCGTATAAATAGGCGCTGATAGCTATTGTTAAGTAATAACTGTTCATACTGTATCCCTTTCCCTTGTGAGCTGATAACTTCATTTTAAA
The DNA here is from genome assembly GCA_964631265.1 of uncultured Thermotogaceae bacterium. Taxonomy (GTDB): domain Bacteria; phylum Thermotogota; class Thermotogae; order MWEM01; family MWEM01; genus CAZVWW01. The sequence continues at coordinate 13,874 of CAZVWW010000041.1, read as the reverse complement.
GCATTGTTTTTTTGACATTAGTATGGTTCATTCAGATTATATCATTTTCGTATATAATGGAGAAAATCTCATCCCCAAAAGGATGTGCTGTGGATTAAATCATCTATCTAATCCGGATTACAAACAATCTCTTTTGTTATAACGGTGCTGTCCTCGGAATCCTTTTCTCTTTTTTCATGTTTTCGTAACGCCCGAATACGTTTAATCCATATTTATCCGTATAATCTATGTTATTATATCGATAATATCAATTACTGATAAAATATCAATATTCTGAGGCATCTTAAGATAAAACCACTTTATCTATTTTTCGGATATATTTAAGGAAAATTAATTTGTAGCATTTTAATCAAAAGGAGTGTTGTCTGTTGTCTATTACCAAAAGAATCATTCTGGCATTTGTTATTGTTGTGGCTTTTTTTACCCTTATTCTCGTGATGTCGACGCTATCCAGTTCCAGGATTGAGGAAGAGGGACAGAAGATTGAAAAACAGATTATTCAAGCGAAGCAGGAATTCACGGACTTTAAGAGCATTGATATCTTTGAATCGGAGTTAAAAGAGATGCTTCAGCTTGTCCTCAGACTGGGTTATGTCTCAAAAGAGGACAAAGCGGAGGAGATGTATCAGGAATACCAAACGCAGTTAAATTCGATTGTCAAGAATGCAAAGGAAAAGCAGTTGTATCAGGATCTCAAAGAAGAACTCGACAATCTGAACCAACATGTTGAAGGCGTTTTTTCCTACAAAAATGATGAGATCGCATCAGAAAAGAGTATCTCAGATGAGAGAAAGAAGTTATACGATCTGGAAACGAGTCTGAATAATAAACAGGACGAAAAAGAGAAGATGATTAAGGTTTACAAGTGGAAGATCAACAATTTCAAGAAGGATTATCCGAAGTTAAAATCGAGATTCAGGAAGATTGAAACATTAAACGATGAAGACCGGCAGAAGATTCAAAATGCCCTTGTGACCAACGCCAATCTGAGTGATTTCTCTCTGTATGAGCTTGAAAAACTCTGGGCACCGTCCGTCTTGGGTTTAGACAGCTCAATTGAGGAACTTGAAGAAATCATCTTGATCACAAAAGATATCATGATTCATCCTGATGACATGGAAGACGGGATAGAGGATATAGCTGAGTTGAGAGACAACGCAAAGAAGAAGATCGAATCCAGGGTCCCGGAGAACATGGATATCGTACCGGCGGTAACACTTTTGTTTTCCCTTGAGCTTCATCAACAACAACTCAACGAGGTTCAAACCATTAGCGCTGAGATCATGACGATTCAAAATGACATTGCCGAGGTTAACACATCCATCGATACTTATCGTTCAAACATCCAGCAATCAAGGACCTTGTCCCTTGATATCATCAACCGTAAAATAAGCGTGACCCTTGAAAGTATAAAAGAAAAATTAGCCACAATCGCACAGAATCAGACAGATTCGCTGAATAACAGCCTGGAGCTGGTCACTCAGAGAAGCCGGAAGAGTTTGAACGAATTGACAGACAACAACTTTATGATACTCATCATCGTTATTTTGTCCATCGTTTTAAGTGTTATCGTCTCATTTGTTATCACAAGGAGTATCAGAATCCCGATTAAACGTCTGATGCAGAAGATCGAACGGATCAAGAACCTCGATTTCAAAGTCGACTTTCAGAGTAAAAAGCGCAAGAACGAGATCGACATATTGGAAGAGGGCTTGAAAGAGATTGTCGATTCGATGAAAACCACGTTGTTAAGCGCTCAAGATGCCATTAAGGCTGTTAATGATTCCACAGTCGAGTTGAAGGGGGTTGCTGAGGAATCGGGTCAAATCTCTAATGAACTCCAGGAACAGGCAAACAATACCGATCAGAATGTACAGGATACATCGGCAGCCATCGAAGAGGTTAGTTCCGGCGTTGAAGAAGTGGCCGCATCGGCTAAAAACGTGACGGATATTGCCAAAACGATCCAAGAAAAGACGGAAACAACATCCAGTTCGGCTATTGACGGTGAAGGGGAATTAAAAGAGGTTGCTACCATGGTTAATGATGCCGAGTCAAAGGCCAAAGAGACGTCAAAAGTTGTCGACAGTCTTCAGGAACAGGCCAAGAATGTTGGCGAGATTGTTCAGACGATTTCGAACGTCTCCGAACAGACCAATCTCCTGGCCCTTAATGCCGCAATAGAAGCCGCAAGAGCGGGAGAGGCCGGCAAGGGATTTGCAGTCGTTGCCGACGAGATAAGAAAACTTGCCGAGCAAAGTCAGAGCGCAACCGAAGACATCTCGAAGATGCTCAAAGATATAACATCCGGCGTTAACGATGTTGATATTGCTTCAAGAAACACCGTTGAGATAGTCAACAACGTCAACGAAAAGGGCCAGAGCGCCCTCGAACATTTCAGAACCATCCTGGACAGCCTGAAAATGGTCAGTGACACCGTAGAGAACCTCAACAGCACTTCAGAAGAACAGAGTGCCGCGGCTGATGAGATTGCCGGCGCCATGGATCAATCCGCACAGTCAATGGTCAGCGCCTCATCACAGGTGGATAAGATGGTTGAAGAAGTGAGGCGGCAGAACGACTCCGTCGGGAAGATCAACAACTCTGTTGAAAGTCTCACGCAGCTTGCGCAAGACCTTGACAGAGAGATATCCAAGTTTAACCTGTAACCAATAAACGAAAAGGAAGTTTGGAAGGCTTTGCCTTCCAAACTTTATTCTCGAAACAATTAACTATCATTTTTGATAGGTTTCTTAATTTTTTGTTGTGCAACTTGCTTTAAAGCCGGGAGCTTATTTTTCAACACATCCCAGATAATGTCAAGATCGACTCCGAAATATTCATGAATCAGAATATCTCTTAACCCGGCTATTTTTCTCCATTCTATTTCTTTATAGTCATTTCTGATCTCCATCGGGATTTTTTTGACCGCTTCACCAATGATTTCAATATTCCTGATGATTGCATCCTGCAACATTTTGTCATGTTGAAACCTTTCATACGAACTGTTTTTTGAGTAGTCTTCGATTTTTTCGATTGCTGATAGGATATCGTTGAGGTAAAGGTTGTAATCACGCATATTTCACACTATTTAGGATTTCTTCTTTCAATTCAGGTTTTATGTTTTCAACTATTACAAGATCGACTTTTCTTTTCAGGTTGTCTTCAAGAAAGAATTTAAGATCCATATAGTTGTCAAAGGTTTTTTCACTCGGTTCAAATTTAACAAGGATGTCTATATCACTGCTTTTTACGTTTTTATCTGTCACAAACGATCCGAAAAGTCCTATTTTTTTCACACCGAATTTTTCTATTGTTGGTGTATTCTGCTTCAAAAAATCTAAGATTTCTTTCCTATCCATTTTGTCACCTCTATGGATTTCTACTTAAGAGATAATGATATCACTATGTTGTGCCAGAACTGTAATAAAGAAACTTGACAAGATATCTTCTCCCGCTTATCTTTAATTCTGTCCTCATTTTATTCTCTGTTGCCTCTTTTTGTCAATTTAATTCTTATCGGCCCCACCGGAAAAAAGAAATATATTTTCCCTGATCATTATAAAGCATGACACCGTCAGAGGGATCATAGAAGATGTATTCTTTTGTCCACACGAGGCCCGTTGCTTCAGGTCCTGAATGGACACTGATTGTGTCATGTGCTTTGACTGAAACATTCCCAAATATATACTCCTCACCACCGATCGTGCTGATCAATGTCCACCCTTCAAGATTAACCGGTTGGTTACCGGTATTATGAATCACAACATATTCATCCGGACCAATGTAATGGACTGTTTCCACTTTGATGCTGTCATCAGAGATACTCACCATCGTTTCAACAGGGTTTGAAGCGTCTTCCCCGGTATCTGAAAATCCCATTAGCGAAAACAACAAAATAAGAACCATGAGAATTATAACTCTTTTCACACACATCACTCCCTTTTTGTTTACCGCATATCTAAACGTTAACTGTCTGAGGTATAATCGAAGTTTGACAAATCTGAATTTGCTTAAGGTTTAACAATCTAAGCAGGGGCAACATATCCCCGATATTCAACGCCTGAACGAAACAGAGAAAAAAGGACTATTCTGAATAGTTCTCCCGAAGATTTAGAACGGGAGCTTCCTGCTATTTCCTTGTTCAGAGACCGAAGATATCACTCAAGTCCTTTTCGTCAATCTCTCTGTGGCTCTTCTTTGAGGCATTTTTGAGCATGCTTTTTAGCTTGTCATCCATTGTCTTTTTGATCAATGCCTTTCCGTCAACGCCCCTGAGTTCAAAGAACAAAAGGGGGTTGTTATCAAGCCGGCTGCCTATTCCGTATAAGACAGCTGCCACGTGTTTGCACATATACGCCCAGTCCGGGCAACTGCATTCGAAGGTTATCTCATCAGGAGAGGGAAAGAGGCCGAATTTTTTATCTGTAAAGAGTTCTTTCAGCTCAACGGGGAATTTCCCGTGGATCAGTGTTTCCATGGAGGGAACACGATTGTTGCACAGCGTGGTGATCTGCTCCCATTTATCACGGCTCAGGGTGCTGATCTCTATCGTAACGTCATACGGCTTTTTGCGGCTTCCCTGAACAAGGGCATCGATAGTCCCCTTGTATATCTTCAGATCGAGAACCGCTCTGTTTCTAACATAGCTGCGTCCCCTGCCGATTCTGTTGCTGAAATCGGCATAACTTTCCAGGTTCTTGTTCCAGGATTTCCCCCACCAGTTTTTGGCCAGTTTCCGTCCTTCAATGATAACCGGTTCTATATCGGGGTTCTTCTTTTTAAGCCGTTTGATGGCCTGATCCGCCTTGGCCTTTCGTTCATCAACGGTTTGATAATTGTAAGACCTGTAATAAGCCGTTTTAATCACCTCCGAGCGTCAACAGCTCCATCAGTTCATCGTTGCTGTATTCGGTCAGCCATTTTTCCCCTTGAGAGCTGAGGATGTCGTTTGCCAACTGCTTTTTTTCCTCGATCATGGCATCAATCTTTTCTTCGATGGTGCCCTTTGTCACAAATTTATGCACGATAACGTTTTTTGTCTGTCCGATTCGAAAGACCCTGTCTGTGGCCTGTCTTTCAACAGCCGGGTTCCACCATCTGTCAAAATGAATAACATGGTTGGCACCCGTTAGATTGAGCCCCACCCCTCCGGCTTTCAGGGAGAGGACCATGAAGGGATGGTATTCTTCGGAGTTGAAGGCCTCTACGATCTGATTTCTTCTCTTAACAGAGGTCCCTCCATGGAACACAAACCCTTTTCTTCCAAATATCTCCTCCAAATATTCGGCTATCGGTTCTGTTATCTCTCTGAACTGGGTGAATATCAGTACTTTCTCTCTTTTTTCGTAAATCGTTTTACAGATCTCGCCCAGTTGCTTGAACTTACCGCTTGAAGCGGGTTTATATGCTTCCCTGCCAAGATATTGATCGGGATGGTTACAGATCTGCTTAAATTTGAGTATACTCGACAACACCAACCCTTTTCTCTCAATCCCCTCAACCCCATCGATTGCTTGTGCAATCTTCCTGACGAGTTTCTTGTACAACGCAACCTGCTTTTTCGACAGGGCGGCATACTCGTTGTATTCGAGCTTTTCGGGCAGATCGGTGATAATTCTCCGGTCTGTTTTCAATCTCCGGAGTAAAAACGGCCGGATCATCTTTCTCAGTTTTGAATAGCCGGCAAGGTCCTCTTTAAGGCTTTTTGCGAAATTGCTGAATTCATTTTTATTGCCCAGCAGTCCGGGATTCAGAAAATCAAAAAGCGACCAGAGATCGCCCAGACGATTTTCAATCGGGGTTCCCGTCATTGCTATCTTTGTGGAGGCTGTTAGCGCTTTGATGTGTTTCGTCTGTTTTGTCCCCGGGTTCTTGATCGCCTGTGCCTCGTCCAGAATCACAATATCCCATTTTTTATCCTTCAATTCCTCGATGCGCTTGACCATGCCGTATGTTGTAATGGATAAAAAGATCGATTCATCAATCTCAATCTCTTTTTTGGTTGAGGCACTCGGATGGAGGAGTTGAGTGCTCATTTCCGGGGCGAATCTTTCCAATTCTTTTTGCCAGTTTCCGATCAATGATGCCGGAAGCACCAGCAAGGCGTTGCCGCCTTTTGTTTTTCTGATGTGTTCCAGGAAGGCGATGACCTGAACCGTTTTGCCAAGTCCCATGTCGTCCGCCAGACAGGCGCCGAATCCAAATTTCGATATAGTCTGTAGCCAGTGATAGCCGTCATTCTGATAATTTCTCAATTCGACGCATAGGCTTTGGGGGAGGTCGGGTTTTTCTTTTACAACGGGATTTGTGAGCGTTTCCTTCAGTTCCTTTAGCCAGTGTCCGTTTGAAACCGTTACGTCGATTGCCTCGGACTCTATCCCAAGCGCTTCCTGAGCATTCAACTGCAATTGCATCGCTTCCGAGAGCGACATGGCAGAATCGGCTCCCATATCCATTACCTTTTCAAAGGCTTTCAGAGCATCGTTTAATTTCTTTTTGTTGATTTCGACCCATTTCCCCTTGTACTTCACAAGCCCTTGAGCCATTTTTAGAAATTCTCTGATCTCGCTTTCTGTCACCCGCGTATCTCCAATATAAAGGACAGGTGAGAAATCCATTATAGCATCCAGTCCCACTTTTGACGGCTTCTTATCACCGATCGATACACTCATTTTGACTTTATTCTTCTTTTTCTTCCACCAGTCCGGCACACGGCACATGATCCCCGCTTCCTCATAGATGGGTACCTCTTTTAAAAAGGTGTAGGCCTCTGATGCCGTGAGACTTATCGGGGAAAAGAGCTCTCCGCTCTCCAGCAGTCCGGAAATCAGATCACTTTTCTCCGCCGCTTTTATAACGGATGATATCAGGGAGATCAGCTTTTTATCGTTGTCTTTAAACTCGACAAGGGCATTTTTCAGGGGGGTGTGAACGGTCTTTTTGCTCTTCGGGGGTTTTTTGGAATACGTGGCCATAAAGGCAAAGGGCTCCCGGTCATCCTTGTTTTCAACCAGATGAAAGAAGATCCGACCGGCAACATGGATGTTTGAATCCTTTTCCGCGAAATAGGTGGCAACCTTCCCCTCGTACTCTTTAATCTCGTTTCTGAAAACTTCCAGAAGTCTGTTCCAGATTGAAGTGATCCAACGGGCATCAACATGCTCCATGCCTATGCTGAAAGGCACTTCGTCAAGCAATTTACGGATTTCATCCTCCGAGGGGCTTACTTCAACCGCATCCCGTTCCAGTTCTATTCCGACTTTCCGGGTCAGTTTTGTTATCAGAAGTTCTGATATTGCATACAGATATTCAACCGATGGCGAAAACCATTTCTCCGCTTTTAAAAAACCAAGATGAAAGAGGGCCTGATATCGATCCGCTTTAAACCGTTCCGCCCAAAGTAAGCAAGGATCATTTTCACCCTCTCCTTTACTGTCTCGTTTGTCTACTTCTTCTACAACAAATCCGTTTTGGGTGAAATAACCGTTCAACTCTGCTTTATTTTTTGCCAATGGCATTCATCTTCTTTCTTTCGTTTTACAGGTATTCTTTTCTCAACGTTTCCAGTAAAGCCTCAGCCTGTTTAAAATCCGAACGGTTGATTGCCTGTTGCATTTTCTCCACCAGTGGCTCGCCTGTTCCCACGATTTTAGATATCTTGCTTAGCGTTGGACCCGCTTCACTGCTCTGCCCGGCCAATTCGTCTTTTAATCCTTTGATCAGGATCGCCAGTGTTTTCTTAAAGACTTTGCCCAGTTTGGGCGGTTTTTTCACTTTGGAAGCAGTGGGTTGGTTGAGCGATTCTTTTAAGCGGCGGTGTTTTTTACTTAAATCGTCCAACAACTTTTGCAACTGCTCATCATCCCAATCTTCCTTAGCGGTTTTTTCAAGTGTTTTGGCAGCATCCCCCATTTCGATTGCAGAAAGGTTGTAGGCCAGTCCCTTTATCTTATGCGCTGTGGATCGGAACGTTTCTTGATCTTTGTCTTCATACGCTTTTATCAGTTCATTGATGAACTCTGCTGATTCGCCGGCAAATTGCATCAGTAATTTGAAATACAGGGCTCGATCTCCAACAAATCGATTTATGCCTTCTTCAACATCAACCCCCTGAATCTCAACAAACTGATCTGAAGTCTCTTCATTGGGTTGATCATCCTGCTGTTGTTCGTCATCAGCGTTTGGTTCATGTGGTTCTAAAAATTGCGACAGGACTTCTATAAATTTATCATGCCGAATCGGCTTAGTGAGGTAGTCATCCATTCCCGCTTTAAAACAGTGTTCGATATCCTCTTTTACAACACCTGCTGTTAAGGCGATGATGGGCATTTGTTTTTTTAAGGATTCGTGTTCCCTGATTTTTCTGGTGGCGTCCAAACCGTTCATCAGTGGCATATGAACATCCATCAGGATCAAATCAGGTTTTTCCGTAACCGCTTTCTTTAAGGCCTTTTCACCATCCATCGCCTTGAAAATCGTTGCGTTGGGAATGTATTCCTGAATGAGATTGGTAACAAGCTCCATGTTGATTTCAACATCCTCAGCCACCAGGATTTTCGGTGAAGCGGCCATTTTTTTCGCAGGGGGGTGTAAGTTTTTTCGGACTTTGGGGATATGGTTTTCCTTTTTCGTCCAAACCGTCTCCATGGAAAAGGAAAAGACGCTTCCCACGCCCGGTTCACTCTCTACAGTCAACTGACTTCCCATCTTTTTGACCAGCTTATTGGATATGGCAAGGCCAAGGCCTGTTCCGCCGTATTTTCTCGTTGTAGACGGATCGGCTTGCGAGAAGGCCTCAAAAAGCTTTTCCCGTTGTTCCCTGTTGATGCCTATCCCCGTGTCTCTTACTGAAAAATGGTAGACGCATTGCCGTTCCTTTTTTAAGGTATACTGCATTTTTAATTCCACTTCACCTCTCTCGGTGAATTTAACGGCATTACTCAGGAGATTCACAAGCACTTGCTTAAGCCGAATGGGATCGTGCCTGGCATATTGCGGGATACCCGGTTGTATATCCAACAGAAGGGAGAGCCCCTTCTGCTGTGCGTGGAATTGCAGGATTCTCACAGCTTTATGCACCGTTTCAACGATATCTTCTTCGATCAATTCAAGGTCGAGCTTACCGGCTTCGATTTTCGAAAAATCGAGGATGTCGTTGATGATCTCCAGAAGGGAATTGGCAGATAGTTTGATATTATCAACATACTTCTGTTGTTTTTCGCTCAAAGGTGTCTGTTTCAAAAAATCGAGAAACCCGATGATACCATTCAGCGGTGTTCTGATCTCATGACTCATATTGGACAAGAAAGTCGATTTGGACTCACTTGCCTCAACGGCCTGTTCCTTTGCCTTTTCCAATTCTATCTTTGAACGATTCAGTTCCTTTGTCATTTCTATCAATGTCGAATGATTCATATCGGAGATTTCGATCACTTTGTAAAATTGCTTGGAGAGTCTGATGTAAGCCAAAGCAACCTTAAAAAAATCCTTCCCAAGCGGGCTCTTGTCATTTTCAAGCTTTGGGAGCAATTCTTTTATATATTTGACCAACTCTTCATTTTTTTGTTTATTCATCCTTACCCCGTGTTTTCTAAGATAGTATCTCAAATGGTAATTCCAGATCCTCTCTGAAATCTTCAGCCATTTCAAGCGAACGGCTGTTCTCCTCTTCATAATACCATATGATCTTAACATCTTTTCCGTCAAGATAGGCATCATCCAGTAACATCATGATATCGAGTATGCATTTGACACTTGAAGAATTCATGTAACTGACTTTGAGCTTGAGTACCAGCCTATCCAATTCCTTGAATCTGGTATCCATCCAGTCAAAGACCGGTTTGTAAAATGAAAAGGAATTTTCCGGATAGGACTCCCCTTCGATTATCAGTTCTTTCTTTTCTTCATCGAAGGCTATTTTGGGTGAATTCTCCGTTGCTTCTATCTTCAACATATCGTTAGACGCCTCCTTTGACGGCGACGAAGAGATTGAAAAAGTCGAAGGCTTCGTCTTGATGCTGGAACTGGAATTCCAGTTTTTTAGAGGCCTTTCGGCTGATATCAATCAAACCAAGACCGGCACTTCTTGCTTCCGGGTTTGCCGGTTTTCGTAGTTGCCGTTTGTAAAACTGCTTCAACTCTTTTTTATCCATGCCGTTCAGACTTTCAAGGTAATCGGAGAGTTTTTGAACGTCTTCTTTGCGTATACTGTTCCCCGAGCTAATAGTGTACATGCCGTTTTTTCGTGCAATCTTTACGATTGCCGTACTGTAAGGACCCGTCTCTATTCCGTTATTTGCCAGATAGTTTCTGATGTTCTGTGTTTGTTCTATATAAACCGCGAAAACATCGGATATGATACCTCTTCCCAGTTTTTCTTCTTTCAGATAAGTCCTGATGGCTCTGCCGATCTCTTCTATGATCCCGCTGTTAAAAGAGCCGTTGAAACTAATGAGCACACCTTTTTCAGAGAGTTCTTTTCTTAACGCCAGCAGATTTTCCACTTTTCTACCTCCCGTTTTTGTCCATTTTAAAGCCAATCATTAACATATCATCTCTTCTGAGGTATTCGCCACGGTACGCTTCAAGCTTTTTCAGGATTGCCTTCTTCTGGTCTGCTAATCCTTTATTACTGACTGACTGAAGAATCTTCATTAGTTCTTTCCTGCCGAGACCATAGCCCTTCTGACCGCCCGGCAGGTCGAGGATCCCATCCGTAATCAGATAAAAAACTGAGTCCGGTTGAATTGCGATTCGGTGCTCTTCAAAGATATACTCTTTTTTGATATCGTAGCCGATATGCAACGAATCGCCTTTAATCTGTTGAACCTCTCCATTCTCCAAATAGATAAAGGGGAGTCCCGCTCCGGCATACGTTATCTTTTTATCGTTCATCGATACCTTGCATAAGGCAATATCCAGGCCGTTGTCGAGATGGTCATATTTCGTTTTTGACTTCAACGCCTCTTTGACCAAACCGTGCAACCTCGGCAGGATCTCTCCGGGTGTGCTTTCGGGTGTTGCATCGATCACCTGATGAAGCAGTACATTTGTCATCATTGTCATGAAAGCCCCCGGGACCCCGTGTCCGGTACAATCAACACCGGCTATCCAGAAGTCTTCTTCCACCCGTTTAAAGAAGTAAAAGTCCCCTCCGACAATGTCCAGCGGTTCATAGATGACAAAATGGTCTGACAGGTTGTCGTTTAGTTCTTCGGCGGTCGGTAGAATTGAGCTTTGCAACAACCTGGCGTATTCAAGCGAACTGACGATCTTTTCTTGTGCCCGTCTCAGGCTGTTATTGGTCACTTGCAGTTCTTTCGTTCTTTCCGAAACCAATTCCTCAAGGTTACTCGTGTATTTCTGTATCTGCGTTGTCATCGAATTAAAGCTCCGGGCCAGTAAGCCGATTTCGTTTTCCTTTTCAATGTCAATCTTGATGTCATAGCGACCACTGGCAACTTCTTCTGAAGCCTTTGTCAACTTTTTCAAGGGATTCGTGATCATGTTCGTGAAGACCAGAATGATCATGACCAATATGATCAAAGCGGAACCTAAAAACAACACAATGAGGGGTAAGAAATCGGTCCAGCCCATCACGCTGTCTTTTTGAACTAAGACCATATTATACCATTTGAGTTCCGGGATAAAACCGACAGAGGCCTCATAGCGCTCCCCGTTATACGTCAGTTCCAACAATTTCGTTTTGTCGGTGTTTTTAATCGCTGCTATAGCCTCTTTTAAAGCGGCCTTTTCAGATTCGTTCGAGAGCATATCATAAATCTTGATCTTATCTTTGTCATAATCTGTCTTACCGTTTTTATTAACGATTGACCTGTCTTTGTGCCCCTCAATGACACCATTTTCGCTGATCAGAATGGTGTCTATGTTTTTCTCCTCGTGACTGACCACCTCTTGCAGATATTTATCGATGTATATTCCAGCCCCGGTGATGCCGATGATTTCTCCGCTTGTGTTCCTGACCTTCACATTGATCCACAGGCGAACCTCGTTGAGTGCGGTTTCGAAGTTCACATTCAGCTCATACCCTTTTTTACTGTTGAGCATCCGGAAAAACCAGGCATCTTCAACATCTTCCTTTTTGATCACATTTGCCGGTTCACTGAGTTTATCCAGATAATAATTTTGGGAATTTGCAACAGCTAAAAATATCGTCCCATCTTTGATAAAGTCTTTATAACTGTTGAGCTGTTCTTCGGCTCTGTTCTGAAGTTCAGAGTTCTTTTCATCGTCCATCCATTTGATGATTTGCGGGTCTTCAGCCAGCATTTGACTGATCATGATCTCTTTTTCCATGAAAGCGAGCAGACTGTTGACTTCCAGCTCGTTTTGCGTTTTTATAAATCGCCTCAGATACTTCCCACTAATCTGCGAAGAGGTGTTAAAAAAGAGAAGTGTTCCAAAAACAGCGGTTATGATGTAGATCGCCAAGACCAAAGAAATGAATACCCTGTTTAGAGATCGCTTTTTAATCATTTTACCTCAATCATAAAAAAATTTTCTCAAAAAAGTGAGAGTTTATCTCAGTCCTTTCCGGCATTATACAAATAACGCTCCCAAAGTAATTATAACACAGCTTTAGTAAAGGAGAATTCTCAAAATAATTGTCTTTTGTTTAACGCACGTCCTCAACGGTTTTCAGTCTAACCAGCCCCGTTTCTTCCATTCTTCAATAACCCCGGAAAACAGATCCGGTATTTTCTAATCACGCCGCTGCCTTTCAACACTTGATTTCCCATAATGTAAGTGATATACTAAATTGTAGACTTTTCAAGCTATCTGGAGGTTTTTTTAATGAAAGAGAAAACGATAACGGTCAGGATAGATAATGACACCAATACAATGATTGATGAAATATCCCGGAGCCTGTCAAAAACCAAAAAAGACATTCTGAAAGAAGCTGTCAAGCATTATAAAAAGGAATTATTTTTCAAACAAGTTTCCCGCGAATTCGGCGAACTCCGAAATAACAGACAAGAATGGGAAGCGGAACTGAAAGAGCGTGAGGATTGGGAATCGACCATTGGTGATGATCTTGACTGAGAAGCATCCCCTGAAAGGAGAAATCTGGCTCGTGAACCTGAATCCGGGAATCGGTCATGAACAAAAAGGGACAAGACCGGCTTCATTTTGAAAATGTTGATTGGTATCTGATCAGTCTAACCAGCCCCGTTTCTTCCATTCTTCAATAACCCCGGAAAACAAATCAGGATTCTTGACGATCATCTTTTTGAGAAAATGCTTTCGCAAGAAATCAATCCAAACGGATTTAAGGCGGCCGGTGCTCAGAAGCGGATTCTGTTTGATGTTCTTGACGAGTCTTTCCCCTGTCTTTCTGGCCTTATCATAGATATCGCATTGTCTCTTCTTATCCGGTCTTTGATAGCCCCTTTTAAGGGAGGCCGTTTTTGCACTGACGGTACCGGCCAGTTTACCAAAGGTTTCCGCACTTAATTTGGCGGTCTTGCCGGTTGGGGCCACACCGCTTGTGGAAACCCCGACCGCCCACTTGTCATCAAAGAGACCGAGATACAGGCATTGAAGGGCCACCCGGTCTTGAATGGTTTTCAGCTGAGCGGTTGGATAACCTTCATAAACAGGCGACCCGACAACAACGCCGTCGGAGAGCTTAATCTTCTCCTTTACGATCACCATGTCGTCCACCTGAATGCAAACCCCCATTTTCAAACACATGTTACAGCCCTTGCAGTAATGGACATCAAGATCTGTCACCTGAAGCCATTCCGACTCCGCACCAGATGATAAAATCCCTTCTTCAACCCATTTCATGACGGTGGCCGTGTTCCCCTCTTGATTCGGACTCCCGTTAATAAAGAGTATCTTAATCGGTT
>CAZVWW010000040.1:0-17473 GCA_964631265.1 uncultured Thermotogaceae bacterium | reverse complement strand
AAGAACCACTTTTAGTGCACTCGGTCGGAATATCGAATACGACGCGGCTACTCTCGAATGTATCCGGCGTGGCAGTCGCTTCTCTGGAGATCGTTTTGTTGCCGGTGTAATCGAATCTCCATTTGATCTCACTGAAAAGCGCCTTCAATTTGTCATTATGAAAATCAATGTCCACGGTATAAGTGGCATCAACAGTCTTGTTAGTGCAATAATGACTCCCATTCTCGACATCTTGACCGTCAACATTCAACTCCAGGATCGGTGTAATCTCCACTTCAAGGACTTCGAGCTGCTTTTCTGAACTCTTTGCACTGTTACCGATCCCCTGCGCCCTGAGAAGATAGGTGCCGACGGGAAAATCATTGGCATTGATCATGAAAGAAAATGTTTTGTCAACCAATTCATACCAGTTGTCTTTCCCTTTGCCTAAATCGATAACGTCCCAGTTATCATCCCCGTCTCTTTTACTCCAGACTTGAATGGAGTCTATCTCCGGATCCGTTGTTGTAACGGTGCCTTCGATTGTGGTGTAATGATAGGCCTGATTATGATCCAAAACCAGGTTTAACGGACTGTCTTTTGGTCCGGAAGGTGAAACATCTGGCAAGCAACTCAACAAGATAAACACGGACAAAATTACCACAAGCATCATAAAAACGACTTGTTTTTTCATAAGAACCCCCCTAAAATATTGATAACAAAAAAATATAGCACTTCTATGCCTGTCACCATTATAATACAAAAAACTTCAAAATGCACTGGGTTTTAGTGGCTTTATGATGTTCATTGTGTAAAAAAAACGATAATATTAACTGATAACAGGAGATTTACTGATAAGAAGCATAAACAGACATCCCGTTTCCTAACAAACGGGATGTCTGTTGAGAAGGAGTCTTTGTTATTTCTTCAGCTGCTTAACCGCTATCTCAGCAGCCTTGATCAACGGATAAGCCGTGGGGGGAGCTGTTAAAAGCGGATGGGTTCCGATCTGTGTAGTCAGCAGGTCGTAAATGGTCATATTGTTCTGAATGGCAAAACCGATGGTGTTGACCAGTTCGCCGATACTGATACCACCGGTGGCTGTACCGCCGAGGATCAGTCCCGAATCTTTGGCCACCACGAGCTCCACCATCTGCATGTGCATGCCGGGTATCTTCCCGGGATGTCTGTCGGGACCTTCAAATTTTGATGTGATAACAGGCAGATGCTGTTTTTCCGCCTGGGAACGTGTTAGACCGGCGACACCGAAGGCGTCTTCTCCAACTGCTGTGGAAAAGACTGAAATTGTCCCTTTGAAATTCTTGGTGACTGAGAGTTTAAACAGATTGATACCGGCTATTCTTGCCTCCGCTGAAGCAGTTGAAGCAAGCATGGAAGGGGTGTCCCGTCGTGTGACAAAGTCATGTTTCTGAGCACAGTCGCCAACGGCGAACACATCGACACAATCCGTTCTCATATATTCGTCAACCTTGATCTGTCCGAACCTGTTCAGTTCAAGGCCGGCCTTTTTTGCCAATGAGGTGTTGGGCTCATATCCCATTGAGAGAACCACCAAATCCGCCTCGAGTCTTTCGCCGTTCTGCAGCTCAACACCGGAAACCTTTCCGTCTCCGCTTATCTCCTTGACACCGGAACCACTCTTGACAGTGACGCCTCTGGCCTTAAGGGCGTTCTCGGCCTTTTCGGCAACCGTGTCATCGAAAACAGAACCAAGTACATGGGGCAGGACTTCCACCAGGGTGACATCCTTGCCGGCTTTGTTGAGTTCGTCGGAGACTTCAACCCCGATAAACCCCCCTCCGATCACAACGATCTTCTGTGAATGGGGAAGTTGCTCTGCGAATGAATCCAGATACTGCTTATCCTTCGGAACGGTATAAACCCCGTCGAGATCACTGCCTTTCAACCATCCGGGAACTTTCGGCTGCGAACCGGTTGCAAAAACAACCTTATCAAAGGCGATCTCCTCTCCACCCTTTGTGGTGGCTCTGTTTGATTCACAATCAACAGCCGTTACCTCGTCGACAATGAGATCAATTCCGCCCTTTTCCAGCTTGGCATCCGGTATTACATCCTGCTCGCTGCTCTCAAGCGATCCAAAGATATACGGGATACCGCATGGTACAACCACCTGTTCCTCTTTTCTCACAACGGTGATGTGAATCTCCGGATTGTGGCTTTTCGCCGTCAAGGCCGTAACAAGTCCGGCCGCGCTTCCGCCGATTACCAGTACATCAGTCTTTTTCATTTTTTCCCTCCATGTGTTATTAAAAAATTTTAATCAAAGGTCGATGATGCATTAAAAAGTTCAACGCCTTAAAACTTTCACGCTTCTATTATACATATTACAGATATATAATTCAAGCAGATTAATGGATGCTGAGACAACTTTTTTTCGTGAAGAGACCTTTTTAAAACCGACAGTTCTTATAGCCGTCCGGGTTTGCCAAAGAAATACCCTTGAAGATAATCGCTGCCGAGATCTTTGAGAACCCGGTGCTCCGCCCCATTTTCAACCCCTTCGGCAATAACCTCAAATCCAAAGTTGTGAGCGATCTCTATCGTCGATTTGACAATGACGCTGTTCTTGTAATTCTGATGAATATCCCGGACAAATTCCCGGTCTATCTTCAAATAATCGACAGGGATTTTACTCAGATAGGAGAGTGAGGAGTAACCTGTTCCAAAATCATCGATTGAAAACCGGATCTTCTTCTTTTTCAAATAATGGATCTTATGCAGACAGTCCTTTAGATCGTCGAAAAAAGAGTTTTCGGTCAGCTCAATGATCAGTTGCGCCGGATCGATGGCATGTTTTTTGATTAGATAATCCATCTTCTTCAAGAAATCAGGTTCTAAAAAGTCGTTGGCGGATACATTCATGCTCAACGACAGATTGACTCCGGCATCCTGCCATGTTTTGATCCTGGCGGCAACCATCTCCCGAACCCGCTTGTCTATCTTTCCCACAAGACCGGTCTTCTCGGCAAACGGCAGAAAACGGCCCGGTGTGAGGATGCCCTTTTCAGGGTGATCCCATCGGACAAGCGCCTCGTATCCTTTGACAGACTGATCAAAGGTGTTCACAATGGGCTGATAATACAGCAAAAAGCCATCGTTTTTAAGGCTTTCCTCAATCTCCTTTTCCATCTTGATCTTCCGCTTAATCTCATCGGAAAAGGCTCTTTCGAAGAAGACATAGGGCAGTTTGTTGAATTTAGCCTCATACATGGCGATATCTGCATTTTTTAGCAGTTCGTTGAAAGTCGAGGCATCCCCCGGATATTTGGCGATTCCGATACTGGCTCTGACCCGGCCGTACCAACCGGGTATATCATAGTACGCCTCAATCTCGTCGATGATCTCCCCGGCAAAATCAACGATCCGATCCCGCTTGTTCTCGCGGATCAGGAAGCCGAATTCATCTCCACCCAGTCTGCCCACGACCCCTGAGTCCGGGCACAGTTCTTTTAACCGCGAAGCGAGTTTTTTCAGGAGTTCATCCCCCCGGAAATGGCCGAGTGTATCGTTGATCTCCTTAAATTTGTTCAGATCGATATACAAAAAGGCATACTCTTTCTTTGTCAAGAGCTTGGAATAACAGACCTCTGTGAAACGCCTGCGGTTGTATAGATCCGTCAGACTGTCATAGTTTGCCAATGTTGCCAGTTGCTTCTGTTTCGTCAGCAGTCTGTTTTCAAGGTCGATCTTTTGCAACATCACCTCAACATTGTTCTTCAAAAACGTACTGGTCTCCACGTCGTTTTGATTAAACGGTGAAACCCTTCCACAGTCTTTCAAGAGGAAAACAACATTTAAATTGCCCTTCAGATCGATCGGGATTAACAGGTAATGGACTTCAGGGTGTTCTTCCCCCAGTTCCAATCCACTGAAAAGGCCACTTCCTTTGTATATTCCGGCATCGTCAAAACCATCTTTTTTCTCCTCAAGCCTTTCCAGCTCTGCCTTTTTAAGGCCCCGTCTGAACTCCCCCGTTTCAAAGATGGGGATCAACCTCTCGTTGAAGATCTGGAAGATCCAGCCGTGACAGGCGGATTCTATGACTTTCATGGTGACATCAAGCAGTTTTTCCCAGGGCGGGGCCTTTTTCGAGTGTGAGATGGTCTCGCTGATGATCTCAAAAACGGAGTTCTTGAAAAGAGACAGCTTCTTCAGTTCCCGTTGTGTCGTCTTCCGGGCGCTTATGTCCCTGACGACACTTTGGACTATCAACGGCTTTCCATTTCTGTCCCGGATAAGAGAGAGGTTAATCTCCACGGGGATTGAGGAACCGTCCTTTTTGACCATCGTCTTCTCATAGGGTCCTGGAATCCGCCCCTGTAGAAGCGCTTTCAGTGTCGTCTCGGAATCGTCAATTTCATTGGCCGTGATGAGTTCCCTGTAGGACATGTCCCTGATCTCGTCATCAGTATAACCGAGGATCTCGGTGGCCTTCCGGTTGACCTTCAGATGCTCACCTCTTGTATTAAGAAGAAAGATGGCATCGTTTGAATTCTCAAACAACGCCTTGTACAGCTGTTCACTGTTGATGTTTTCGCTTTTAAACTGATCGGTGTAATGATCCTTATTCATCTTCATAACCTCAACAAACAATCATTTTTTCGCATCCTCAACAGGCAGGTACTTCGATACCGACATCTGTTAAGGATTGACTGATTATATCATTTTTTTGGACAATAGGGGCTGCTTTAAGTTAGAGTAAGTCGAATTGCATAACTTAATCAATTATAACATAAGGAATAGCTGGAGAAAAAGAACGTCTTTAAATTAGAAGTGGTTAACAACCAAAGCTGTTAATATGTTATAGTTAAAGAGTAAAAACAGATAACACACCCGAAAGGTGGCATAAAATTGGAATCCACAACCTTTGACGGCTATAAATTTTACGATACATTTACAGCGGGGGCGATGAACCTGCTCGGTTATCAGAACGAGCTGAACAAGATCAACGTCTTTCCGGTTCCGGATGGCGATACCGGAACAAATCTGGCCTCAACGATGCGTTCCATTCTGGAGATGTCACGACGGCATCAATCGATCTCCGAGGTGGCCCAGTCAATTGCCGATGCAGCACTGATCGGGGCGAGAGGGAATTCAGGTGCCATCTTTGCTCAATACTTTCACGGAATAAGGGATTACATCGGTGAAAAGAATGAGATCCACGTCACCGAACTCATCAATGCCTTTGTCTATGCCGTGGACTTCGCCTACAAAGCCGTCCTCGAACCTGTTGAGGGAACGGTCCTGACGGTGATTAAGACCAGGGCCAGTGTGCTGAAAGAAACATTTGAGGAGTTGAAAGCGTTTGTGGAGAGTTTTCTCAAGGCCTTCAGACAGTCCACCGAGGCTCTGAATCAGACAACGGATCAACTCAAGGTCCTTAAAGAATCCCACGTTGTCGACGCCGGGGGAAAGGGTTTTCTCATATTCCTGGACGGCATGGGGAATTACCTGAAGACAGGCGAAAAACCGGACCTATCCCATATTGTGGACACAGTGGATACAGTCGCCATGAGTGAAGAGCATCAGCTTGACGCAGAGATTAAGAACAGGTATTGTACAGAAGCGCTCATTGACTCCGAAAAGATCGATCCCCAAAGTCTCCGGAAAATGGTCGGTGGTTACGGCGATTCGGTTGTCATCGCCGATAATGGCAAAAAGGCAAGGATCCATGTACACACAAACAATCCGGCCGATCTCTTCTTTGAACTCCAGAAGAGGGGAGACATCATCCAGCAGAAAGTTGACGATATGAAGATGCAGTATCGGATCAAGAATCAGAGAAAGTACAAAATCGGTCTTTTAACCGACTCAACCTGTGACATACCGGAAGAACTGCTGGATAAATATCAGATACAGATGGTTCCCCTGCAGCTCAACTTCGGCTCAACCAATTTCCTTGACAAACTGACCATCACACCTGATCACTTTTATACCCTGCTGGCACAATCCCCTTATGTTCCAACGAGCTCACAGCCGTCGTTCAGAAAATTCCAGAATTTGTATTCATTTCTTATGAGCCATTACGACCAGCTTATTGCCATACACCTCTCATCAAAGCTCAGCGGAACTTACAATTTAAGCCAGTCCGCTGCGGAAAAGTTCCTGTTAAAGAACAAAGAGATCGCTGTTATCGACTCAAAGATGAATACAGGAGCACTGGGTATCGTTGTTGAAGAAGCGGCAGAGGCGATTGAAAAAGGTCTCTCATATGATGATGTTCGGGACAGGATCAATGAAGCAATCGAAAAGACTACGCTGATGGTCAGCCTTAAAAGCTTGAAAGAGATGGTCCGGGGGGGACGGGTCAGCCCCCTGAAGGGATTTCTCGGCAAGTTAATGAATCTAAAACCGGTCGTCTCGCTCGATAAAGAAGGCAAGTCAACATTGTATGGCAAAGGCTTCAGCGAGAGAGGGAACCGGAAGGTGATCTTCCAGATGTTCCAGGAGATGCATGATAAGCAAGGTATCAAGCGATATACCATAACGCATGCCAATAACAAGCGGGATGCTGAACGATTTGAAGAGATGGCGGAGAGTATTTCCGGCAAAAAAGCGGACTATATTTACAACCTTTCCCCGGTTATCGGGGCTCATGCCGGAATCGGGGCTGTCAGTATTGCTTTCATGACTAATTGAGGTGAGAGAATGATACGAGTGTTGTTGTTTTCAGTTGTAGCTGTTGCAATCTATATGAGTGTGATCTATGTCGTCTCGCTTTATAAAAAAGATATGTCCATTATTGACATCGCCTACGGCCCTGCATTTGTTGTTGCCGCCCTGGCGCAGTTGATGGCAATGGGGGCCGGTGGTTTGCATTTTTTCACGCTGCTGGTGCTTGTCTCAATTTGGGCGCTTCGGCTCGCCCTCCAGATTGGGATAAGAAAGATCGGAAAAGGGGAGGACTATCGATACAAGGATATCAAGAAAAAAATGGGGCCAAACTGGAAGCTCAAGAGCTACTTTTCCGTTTTTCTATTTCAAGGACTCCTTGTTCTTATCATTGGCTCTCCCGTTTTAATAACCGTCATCAACAAAACCTCTCAAACCGGGCTGCTCTACTATCTTGGCATCATGCTCTTTGCCTGGGGCTTTTACTGGGAGGCCGTTTCAGATATACAGAAGTACCGGTTTAAGAAAAGAGGCGAAAAGGGGTTCATCCAGTCCGGGTTATGGCAATACTCCAGACACCCCAACTACTTTGGAGAGGTCTGTATGTGGTGGGCCATCGGGATGATTGCCCTCGAGGTCCCCTTTGGGTGGGCCGGGCTTATCGGACCGGTTGTTATCACTTCTCTTCTTCTCTTTGTCTCCGGTGTTCCGCTGCTGGAGAAGCGATATGAAAAGAAGCCCGGATTTAATGAATATAAAGAGAGAACCAGCATCTTTATCCCCTGGTTCCCAAAGAAAGGATGATTCGGTGAGTCTATATGATTTCAAAGTCGAG
This sequence comes from uncultured Thermotogaceae bacterium, assembly GCA_964631265.1. Classification (GTDB taxonomy): domain Bacteria; phylum Thermotogota; class Thermotogae; order MWEM01; family MWEM01; genus CAZVWW01. The sequence goes on along the minus strand of CAZVWW010000040.1, from coordinate 10,005 downwards.
AATGAGATGGGTTTCGAAGAAGACCTGGAGCAGTACCGGGGCAAGGTCTTGCTGATTGTCAACACGGCCAGTAAATGCGGTTTCACCCCTCAGTATGAAGGCCTTCAAAGACTTTATGAAAAGTACAGAGAGAGCGGCTTTACAATCCTCGGTTTTCCCTGCAATCAGTTCAAACATCAGGAACCGGGGAGCATGGAGGAAATCAAAGAATTCTGCAGTCTGCAATACGGTGTCACGTTTCCGATTTACAACAAATTAGAAGTCAATGGAAAAAACACCCACCCGCTCTTCCGTTTTCTGAAGGACGAGGCAAGAGGCTTTGCAGGAACAAAGGCCATTAAATGGAACTTTACCAAATTCCTCGTTGATCAAGAGGGGAATGTCATTAAAAGATTCTCGCCGGCCACAGAACCTGCCGATATTGAACCTGATATCCAACAGCTTCTTAACTAAGTTCTCATAGAGAATAGACGACTTACGGGTCCATAGCCCAAAGTTGCATCCTATAAAAATCGAAATCAGTAACAGGTATAAGTCGGGGCATAAGTTCAATCTAAGCCAGAAACTATCTTAAACGTGGAGGTTGATGTAGAATGAAAAGAAGTTTGCTTTTAGCACTCATCACTTTGTTGATTCTCGGTTCTGTTTTCTCTTTTACTGTGACAATGGTAACGGACACCGGCGGTCTGGGAGACCAGTCATTTAACGACGGAACCTGGGCGGGTGTTGAGCGTGCTGTTGATGAGTTGGGAATAGAAGGCAAAGTCATACAATCCAACGAACAGGGAGATTACATTTCCAACCTGACCAGTGCAGCCGAAAATTCTGAAGTGGTTATCGCCGTGGGTTTTCTACTCGAAGATGCCCTCAAGGATGTCGCCCCTCAGTTTCCGGACACCGATTTCATCGGAATAGACATGGGCGAGCTCGACACCCCGAATATCAGGACCTATTCCTTTAAAGAACAGGAAGGCGGTTTCCTGGTGGGTTTTCTGGCGGGTGCGATGTCGAATAAAGAAACGGTATCCACCGTCGGTGGTATGCCAATAGCCCCTGTCAAACGATATGAGATTGGTTACAGAGCGGGTGTTAAGGCCTATAATCAACTGCACGACGGAGATGTCGATGTCATCGTGGGTTACACACAGACCTTCTCGGATGTACAGAAGGGTAAATCCATGGCAATGGCACAGATCTCACAGGGAGCAGACATTATCCTTCAGATAGCCGGCCTTAGCGGGTTGGGTGTATTTGAAGCCGTTAAAAGTGAAGGTGAGGGTTATTTCGGTATCGGAGCCGACATGGACCAGGATCATATCGTACCGGGAAGAATACTCGTATCAGCCCTTAAAAGAATCGACAACGCAGCCTATTACGGTATCCTGGATTCCTATGAGGACTTCTTCTCCGGGGGGCTCGTTGTTCTCGGCCTGCAGGAAGATGGCATCGGCGTCAGCCCCATGACATACACCAGAGACCTTATCCCCGAAAAGTATCTTCTGGAGCTGAAAGGACTTATCTATGCGGCCAAAAACGGTGAGTTGGAGATACCTCAGACTGAAACAGAACTGGAACAGTTCAAGATTGATTTTTAAATAATCACTGCAAACGATAACAGAAGGCGGATAGGTTCCGCCTTCTGTTTTATAGATTTGTGGGTTTTGAAGGTTTAAAGAATTCGGAAATAACTCTGTTCTCCTTCTCCTTCTTACTCTTTCTAACGGCCCACTTCGCCAATTCCTCCTGGGATTCAACCGTCACTTTGCCTCTGTGCTTTTTTAATCGGTATTCACCGTTTGGCATCTGTATCCTGGCCTTCTTGTTATCAGAAAGGATGATATCCAGTATCTCCTTTATGTCCCCTTTCAGACGCTCATCCTCAACCGGAAAGAGCGTTTCAACTCTTCTGTCAAGATTTCTCGGCATCCAGTCGGCACTGGACAGAAAGATCTTTGGATTCCCCCCGTTTTGAAAGTAATAGATGCGGCTGTGCTCAAGATAACGCCCGACGATAGAGTAGACTTTGATATTCTCGCTGAGTCCTTTGACACCGCTCCGCAGCGCACAGATGCTCCTGATCACAAGATCGATCTTAACACCTGCTATCGACGCTTCATAGAGCGCCTTGATAATCTCTTTATCAAGCAGGGCGTTGTTCTTAACGATTATCCGTCCCTCTCTCCCGTTTTTAACATGTTCGATCTCATTTTTAATCCAATGAATAAACGTTTCGCGAATACCAATCGGTGCCACGGAGTACTTCCGCCATTCAGGGGGCTGAGAATACCCGGTCAGGACGTTGAAAAGGGCCGAGGCATCGGCACCGAAACTCTCCCTTGATGTCATCATGCCGATATCGGTGTAGAGCTTTGCCGTCTTATCGTTGTAGTTGCCGGTGGAAAGATGGACATAGCGCCTGATTCCAACCTCCTCCTGACGGACCACCAGAAGGATCTTACTGTGCGTCTTGAGCCCGACAAGTCCGTAAACAACATGACAACCGGCCTTTTCAAGCTTCTTGGCCCACTGGATGTTATTCTCTTCATCGAACCTTGCCTTTAATTCCACGAGAACGGTAACATGTTTGCCGTTTTCAGCTGCTCTGATTAAACCCTTAACGATCGGAGAATTTCCGCTGACCCTGTAAAGGCTCTGTTTAATCGCCAGAACAGCCGGATCATCAGCCGCCTCGTAAAGAAAATCAATCACATGTTCGAAGGACTGATACGGATGGTGGAGCAGGACATCCTTGTTCCGTATCACTTCCATCACATTCTCCTTCGACTGAAAATCCGGTACAGGCTGGGGATAGAAAGGCTTGTACTTCAATTCATCATAACCATCCATCGTGGCAACGGACATAAAGGCTGAAAGATCAATCGGTCCGTTGATCTCGTAGAGTTCTTTATCCGTCAGATCAAGCATTGAATAAAGGATCTCTTTGATCTGTGAGACCGAATTCTTTTCAACCTCAAGCCTCACGGGAAATCCCCGCTCTCGTTGGCGGAGGGATTTTTCTATCTCCCGGAGGAGATCCACGGCATCCTCTTCGTCAATACTCAAATCGGCATTCCGGGTCAGCCGGAAGGGATGAATACTGATGACGTGATGCCCTTTGAAGAGGGTTGGCGCATAAATTCTGATAATCTCCTCCATGGCGATGAATGAGAGGGTTTCCTCATTGGGCAGCTTGACAAATCTTGGCAGCACACGGGGAACCTGGACAATGGCGAGAAGTCTTTCCTTCTTCTCGTTCTCCACGATCACGGCCTGATTAAGACTCTTATTCGGGATTTGAGGGAAGGGCCTTCCCTGATCGATTGCCATCGGCGTTAAAACCGGGTAGACAATGGAATTGTAATAATCATCAAGCTTTCTCCTTTGCACCGGGCTGAGTTCTTTCTCTTTCAAGAAAAAGACGCCTTCTTTTCTAAGCTTCGGAAGGAGAGATTTGTTAAGACAGTTGTATTGCTTGCTGACCATCTTGTGAACCTTTTTTGCGATTTCATCTAATTGATCCCCTGCTGTCAGGCCGGCTGCATCGGTTCCCTTGTAACCGACACTGACCTGCTCTTTCAAACCGGCAACCCTGATCATAAAGAATTCATCAAGATTGGAACTGGTAATCGAGAGGAATTTCAATCGCTCAAGCAGCGGATTGCTCTTTGAAAAGGCCTCGTCAAGTACTCTGTCGTTAAAGCAGAGCCAGCTGAGTTCCCTGTTATAATAATAATTCGGATTATCTAAGTCCAATAGGATCACCTCGTTTAACCCTGACTTTCAGTCCAAAAACATCCTCGAAAAATTCGGATTTTATATCCAGTGCCCATTTTTCAAGGAGGATCTTTTTCGAGGCAAAAGCCGTGATTAAAAATTCCTGTTCTTTCAGTGTCAACTTGATTTGAGTTACCTTATTGCTGTGAGCTCTGTCCAGTGCATCGGCTAATCTCAGAATCGCCAGGAGTTTTGAAATAATGAGCGTATCCCGCTGGTCGAGTTTTTGAATCTCAACCTCATCAAAATCAAAATAACGGATACTGTGATATTTCACAATCGACGCAACGATGCTGAGTTCGCGTTGGTTCAATCCAAGCAGTTCCGTCTCTTTAATGATATTGGAGGAATGCTTTGAGTGATACTTCAGCTGTATGAATTTCCCCACATCGTGAAGTATAGCTCCGATCTGCAAAAGGTGACGCTCTGTCTTGCCAAGTCTGTGAACCTTTTTCAGTGAATCGAAGATCTGGAGCGAAAAGCTTTCAACCTGTGCAGCATGTTGCTCATCGTATAAAAACCTTGAGCCGAGATTTCTGGCCTCAATCACAGAACTCTCGGACAGACTCTGTGTTATCCTTTCAAACCCTTTGTTCTTCAACATCTCGTGAAGAAGCGATTCGGTCAATGTGACCGGAACGGCAACTATCGGATCCACCTTGACGATATCAAAGAGCATGTTGTATATCCCGATTGAGGGGAGCAGGACTTCTGTGTGGTGTTCCGGCAGATTGTAGGCCTTAGAGAGTTGTTCCGGCGTCTTCACCTTGATCTCTTCAAATAATTCCCGGAAATCCTTGACCCGTATCTTTTGCCGGGTCTTAGGAGATGCCTTTCCACACAATTTCACGATATTGTCAATCTCCTGGCCACATGTCAGAAAATGCTTGACGTTCTTTAGATCGGGTATTGTTTCAATGGTCTGCACAAAACTGCTGAGATACTCCTTGATGATGATGTGAAACTGCTGGGAATTATCCTGAAAGTTTCTCAAGAGCTCGGTCAGCTTCAAGGACCCAATCCGGATATTCTGAGAATAGACGATTCTGCCGTTTTTATACAAGGCAATACCGAGACTGCCGGTCCCGATATAGGCCAAAAAAGCATGCTTCGCATTAAAATTATCTCTCTCCAGTTTCATGAGCATTAATCGGTAGATATACGATTTCTCCTGATTATCATCGAGGACCTCTACATCAAACTTCGTTCTGCTTTTGATCTGATCCAGAATATAAATCGAATTCCTCGCCTCACGGAGTGCGGTGGTACTGACAACCCGGTAATCTTTGACGTGATATTCTTTCAACACCCGCCGGTAGTTATTGAGGATCGTGCAAAGCTTTTCCACCTTGCCGAAGCTAATCTTCCCCTTGTTAAAGGTATCCTGGCCAAGATTCAGCGGATGAAACAGATATTCAATTCTCTTGATGCTGTCAGCGTGCCGTTCAGACAGATTCATGTAAACCCCGTCAGAGGCAATGCTGATGGCAGCAGCAATTTTTCGCATCATAACCTCCGCAACTATTTCATTTTATCTTCAACAATAGACATTGCCCCAATGATACAGGCATCATCCTCGAGTTCGGACAACTTCAACTCACAATGATCAAAACTGTGCGGAACAGCATAACGAACAATGTACGGCTTAAGTTTCTCAATCATTATATCACCGATCGCCTCCATAATCCCACCGCCGTATATAACCATCTCCGGATTCAACATACTCAGGGACGTTGCCGTTGCAATGCCGAGATATTTGGCAGCCGTTTCGATGGCCTCTTCCATTACCGGATCCTCTTCTTCGAGGGCCTTTTTAATATCTTTGCTTCGCAGAATAAAATGCTCGGGGTCTTCCTCAATATCCGCCTTGATACTCGAATCTCTTCCATGTTCAATCTGTCCCTTGACATATTTGAGTATTCCCGTCTTTGAAGAATAGCTTTCCAGACAGCCCTTGGAGCCACACCCACAGATAACGCCATCGGGATTCATGGTGATGTGTCCGATCTCCCCGGCAAGTCCAATGCTTCCGCTGTATATCTTTTTATCGATGATGATACCGCCGCCGACACCGGTGCCAACAAAAAAACCCAGAACGTTTTTTGTGCCTCGGGCAGCTCCGTGAGCCCATTCACCATACAGAGAGACATTTGCATCGTTGCCTATCAGGACCGGGATATTGAATTCATCTTCGAGCAGTTTTGCCAGCGGGTACATCCGCCATGGAAGGTTGGGGGTAAACAATACCTGACCCTCGTTAATGACACCGGGAACACCAGCCCCAATCCCTTTTACTTCGTACTCCTCTTCAGTGGCTGTTTCAAGGAGTTTCCGTATAACCTTTGCGATTTGGGAGAGGATCTTTTCCTCTCCTTTCGAGGCCTTGGTTGATTTCTTCTCTTTTGAGATCGGATTGGATTCCTCATCATACAATGCTCCGAGAACCTTCGTGCCGCCAACATCAAGTCCAATAACAGCCTTTTTCATAAATGCCCTCCTAATCAAGTATAGTTACAAAATTATAGCACATCAATATTAAGACACCCTGAAATCTCTCATGATATAATCCGAAATAAACGAACGGGGGAGGTATTAGCAATGAGCATTAAGAAGGATTTTATGGAAGAAAGAGAAACCTTGAACGAAAAGGTATTTGACTATGCCGGAAAGGAGATCAAGCGGTTCTTCTCACTGGATGGCCAGATGTACAGAAAAGGGGCATTGGATGAGAGCACAAAAGAGATGATGGGCCTGGTGGCATCAGCTGTTCTAAGATGTGATGATTGCATCAAATACCATCTGATCCGCTGCTATGATCTCGGGGTAACCGGTGAGCAGATCCAGGAGGTACTCGGAATCGCCATGATGGTGGGGGGCTCCATTGTTATTCCCCATACGAGACGGGCCTTTAAGGTCTGGGATGAATTGCAGGGCTCACCGCGGGAGGCACTGGACAATCCTGAAGAGATAAATGCATTACCCGAAACATTTGAAAAACTCCTTGAAACGGTTAAAAACATTGCAAGGGGGAGCTTCGAGAGAGACGAAAAACTCTACTCAATCTGCAAACTCCTCAAGGAGAAAGTGGACCATTATGACTGGGTCGGGTTTTATGAGGTGGATCCGAAGGCAGAAAGAGAACTGGTGCTCGGCCCTTATGTGGGGGATCCTACAGAACACGGGAGAATAAAATTCGGCGAGGGTATCTGCGGCCAGGCTGCAGAACAGGAGATGAGTTTTGTTGTCCAGGATGTCTCCAGGGAAACCAACTATCTCTCATGCAGCCCTGACGTTAAGTCCGAGATACTCGCTCCCATCTTCAAAGCCGGAAAAGTCGTCGGTGAGATTGATATTGACTCGCACAGAGTAGAGCCTTTTACCGATGCCGATCAAACATTTCTCGAGCAAGTGGCAGAGGAAGTAGCAACCCTCTTTTCATTTTCGTCTTAAATAGAGTTAAAAGGAATTTTACTATCGATCCGGTATCAGTGTGAAGCGAACGGACTTTGCCTTCAGAAAAACTGGTATCAAGGGATCATCCATTTCCCGGAGGTGGGAGTATGAAAAAGATCGTTCTCATGATGCTGTTTTTATTCATTGTAAGTTCCTTAGTCTTTTCAGACGGTGTGGTTTTTCCTCTAAACCCAATAGAAACGGAACCCAATCCTTTTGTGATGCTTTCCCATGAAGTGGATATCACGATAAAAAACAGGATAGCAGATGTCTCAATCAGTGAGGTCTTCTGGAACGATTCTCAAAGCGCTCAACGGGTTGTTTATCTCTTTCCCCTTCCAGACCGTGCGGTTATCAACAATTTTCAAATGGTAATTGGCGGTGAGACCTATCAGGCACAACTGCTTGAGAGAGATGAGGCAAAACAGCAGTTCAAAGAACTAATGAAGAAGAACAAAGATCCGGCTTTACTGGAATTCATGGATGAGTCCTTTTACAAGCTTGAGATCGATGCCTTCCAGCCCGGTGAGAAAAGAACCATCGAGCTCAGTTATACCCAGGAACTTGGCGTCAGAAACGGGCTTGTGGAACTGACATACCCCCTGAAGATCGACGGGCTTCTTAAAGGATCCATTCGGGATATCGTCATTCGCGGAAGTGTGGAGGACGAAAGCAAGGTTGTGTTCATTGACTCACCCACCAACAAGATCGAAACCAGTCTGTCCCGGGACGGCAAAAAAGCGGAATTTACTTTTAAAGATGTTGATTACATCCCGAATAACGATTTCAGTATCAAGTACGGCCTCGGAGAAAGACAGGTTGAAGCATTTATGACAACCGATATCGCCAAAGGCGATTACAACACGTTCCTCCTCGAGATCTATCCGGACATATCGATCGACACCTATCAGCCGAAGGATATCGTCTTTATTCTTGACAAATCGGGAAGCATGTCCGGAAGAAAGTACAGACAGGCACAGGATGCCGCTGAATTTGTCCTTAAAAGATTAAGAGCAGATGATCGCTTCAATCTTGTCCTCTTTAACCATGCTGTTGAAGAGTTTGACAAACAAGCCAACCTGTTAAAAAGTGATTCAAAAGAAAAGGGAATCAACTGGATCTCAATGTCGAGTGCAGGTGGTAATACAAACCTTTACGAATCACTCCACATCGGCCTTTCAAAGCTGATTTATGCGGAAAAGCTTCACAATCCCATCGTTTTATTCCTGACCGACGGATTACCCACAGCCGGCATACAAGACCCCGAGAAGATTGTCGGACACACCAGTTACCTCGGCGGCAAAATCGATAACTTCAGATTATTCGCATTCGGTGTGGGGTATGACGTTAACACCTACATACTGGATCTACTCGCCTCCAACAACAACGGGGATGCCTTCTATGTGACGGAGGAGGAATCGATTGAAACCGCTGTATCAGAACTCTATTCGAGGATCAGTTCCCCCATCCTATCCGACGCCGCTCTCACGTTTGAGTCCGGGACTGTCGAAATCATCGATTTTATCCCGTCCTCCGGTTTGACAGTCTACAAAAACGAACCCCTGAAGATCTACGGCAGATACCGGGGGGAAGGAAAGCTCACTGTCAAACTGACCGGAAAGATGAAAGACAGCAGCTTTTCCGGCAATTATCATTTCAACCTTTCGGACAACAAAAACCCTTCTGTATCCTTGTTATGGGCCGGAAGAAGGATCAACCAGTTGCTGAACAGCATCCGGGTTGAAGGGGAGAGAGAGGAACTGGTCGACGAGGTCATTGCATTAAGTAAGCAATACAGCATCCCGACGCCTTATACCTCCTATCTCGTTTCCAGCGAAGAACCCATGGAACAAAAGGACGCACAGACCTTTTCCCATTCCAAAACAGGAGCACCAACAGCCCCGCAATCACAGACCGGGAAAAGCAACGTGAAACAGTCCAAGCAGATGGGCTCGATAGCCCGGGCAAAAAACGAGGAACAGGTCCAGGAACTGCTGAAGGAAACACAAAGCCAGAATGTACGCGTTATATCGGGAAAGGTTTTTCACCTCGAAGAAGACGAGAACGCCTGGGTGGACGAGGCCTTCGTGAACGAAGAGACCATAACAGTAGACCCTTTCTCAGACCTGTATTTTGACCTCATCGAAGAACATCCCGAGTTAAAGGAGATCCTGCAACTCGGCGAGGAAATTCGCGTGAAATTGAATGGCACCAATTACATCTTCTGACAGATGACTTTTTTCGAACGATTTCATTTTCTCGCGCCGTCCCAAATTTTATTCCCGGGCCATCCTCAAACTTTTTTCTCGCGCCATCCTCAAACTTTTTTCTCGCGCCATCCCCCCCGGGGTGGCGCCGTTATCCCGTAAACACCCCCCTGGGTGTTTTCCTACTCACTCCGTAAACCGCTGAATCTCAACCTTATACCCCTCCGGATCTTGAACAAAAAAGTGATAAACAGGAAATCGCGGGTTCTTCTTCGGTTTTTCCAGCGGCTTATACCCCTTTTCAACCAAAAGCGAATAAACCGCATCGACATCCTCTGTCAAAAAAGTGATCAAAGGCGACTTCTCCCCCGGTGTTGGAGGCACATGTGTGCAGAACCCGATCATCCCCCCGCCCGGCACTTCATACAACCGGCAAACGCCCTGATCCATATACAACTTGAATCCAAGTGTATCAGCATAAAACGCATGAACCCTGTCAAGGTCCTCTGCGCCAAAAAAAGTAATAATACCTTCCCATTCAAAAGTCATAACATCAACCTCTCATACTTCA
>CAZVWW010000039.1:16684-18071 GCA_964631265.1 uncultured Thermotogaceae bacterium | reverse complement strand
GAGAAAAAAGGTAGAATAGTTTTGAAAAAACGGAGAGGAGATTATATGCAAGGAGAGTTCAAGTTTTACAAACGATCGCTGGTTATCACGTTTATCCTGCTTATCCTTTTGATTCTGTGGGGAATCATTGCGCCGATTTCGATTGCGGAAATTGAACAATATCAGAGCCGGATTGAATTTGTTCAGTTCCTGACATCCGCCAGTTTGATTTATCATTTGAACTATCTGATTGCAACGTTGCTGACCTTCTTTATCGTTGCCTTCTTCACCATCCTGTTTTTAGAAAGCAAAGCGGATTTCCCCCTCCTGAGTCATATCGGCTTCATTTTTGTTCCCGTTTATGCGGTGATCAACATCATTATCTACAGTTCCCAAATATCTATTGTTCCCGACATCGCCAGGTATATCAACCTTCAGGGGAATGCCCTTCTGGATCACTGGGTCTTTCAGATGATTCAAAGCACCTATGGGACCATTTTCAGTAAAATAAACGCGTTTGCCTATGCCATTCTCGGGATTCCGTCGATCTGCTTCGGGCTAACATTGTGCAAAAAGTCCCGGATGGGGAAAATCGCCTCGTTTTTTCTCATCATTAATGCCGTTCTTTGTATATTAGGCTTTGTCGGTTTAGGCATCGGCAACAAGCTCTTATCTTCCGGTGTTATGATCGGGGGATTTATCTTTATCGTGGCGACTTTATTTGTCTTTTTGCACTATATGCGAATGATAAAGGGGAAGTAAAGACATCATCATCAATTGTGACAAAGTCTTGATAATAATTGACCATCCGGCTTATGCAGGCACATATCAAAATTCACATGTGAAATTCTCTGATACCTTCGATCCAGTCTTTCATTTTAAAGAGATCAAGTGGCGAAAAACGCTCCAGATGACCGATTGAAACCCCCACTCTGCCACGGTAATCCAGATCCCTGCCCGGCCATACGGCCAGATAAAATCTTCCATCCCGGGGTATGTCGAGATGGTCTTTCAGAATAAACCAGGATTGAGTATTTGAAAAGGGTTCGTGAAAATATTCCTTCTCGTACTCGCTTGAATCAACGATATTTACCCCTGCTTTTTCGGGTTTTTCAAACGGCAGTTCATCGAAAGACTTGTAGACCGTATGCTTCAAAGAGTCAACGATCCCGGGACCTATCACGGCCATATGGACGGCATAATCCTCATATTCCTTTTTAAAGGGGATATTTAGAACAACCTTTATCTTGTCCCCGGCAACCCCTTTAAATGTCACCCAGAAAATAGGCTCCTCTTGAGTAAAAATATGATAAGTGATCTGAGAAACATCAGGATCCTTTATATCAAGCGCTGTTTCCATTGTTTCATGCGTTTCATCATCAAATATCGGTTTGTGAGCTGATATCTG
>CAZVWW010000039.1:8875-16584 GCA_964631265.1 uncultured Thermotogaceae bacterium | reverse complement strand
TTTCCATTGTTTCATGCGTTTCATCATCAAATATCGGTTTGTGAGCTGATATCTGAAGAAGAAACACGATGGTTATGAGAATGATCAAAAGATTTGTTTTTTTCATTGCCTTCACCTTCTTTCTTTACAAAGACGGCAGAAAAAGCCTCTTGATTCTCATCCACCCAAAAAGCAAGATTGGTTTGAATTGGCCCCTTTAAAGTTTTGCAAGCGAATGAAGTTAAACATTACTATGCAGACGATAACACCATTTCCCGGACAAAGCTGTCAATCATTTTATGAATTTCCTCCTCTGGCAGTTTTTCCATTTCATCGAAGACTTTTTTATAAATCATGCCAGCATTCTCGGAAAGATATTGCCCCCCGGGAAAATTCTGTTTGACCTTGGCCTTTTCCAGAAGAGTGGGCGGAAAGTTCTTCTCAAAATATTCCCGGTAAACATTCTCCTCAGACCCCCAACTGCAGCACAGGAAAATACCCAGGTTCTTTTTTTCCAGTTCATCTTTGTTCCGCTTGGCATACCCTTTGATGGATCGTTTGACTTTACCGATATAAATCCCGGCACCTAAAACGACTGAATCCCACTCATCCAGTGAGATTTTCTTTGCCTTTTTTATGTGTGCCGCCCGGCTGTTGTCGCCAAAGGCTTCTGCCAGACGGTTCGCGAACATCTCGGTTGTTCCGTGTTTGCTTTCGTAGATAATCAATGTCTTCATTGACAACACCTCCATATAGACGGGAAATTATATCATAATCAGATGAAGACACAATATTACCATCAAGAACAGTCTCTGCTGTAAGAAACTCAAGTATCATTTGAAATAATCACCTTTAAAACGTGTATAATGATTTCTATAAGCCTACCATCAACACGAAATCAATACAACGCATAGTCTATATGTTCCCACCCATGTTGACAAAAATCTTGACAATATTAGGAGGTTCCACTGTGAGAAAGAGGAAAAGATTCACCATGATCCCGCTGTACTTTTTTATCATGGTTACTTTGGTTACCGCCTACGGAGGCGCTACTGGAACGACAGCCTTGCCCTATACAGTTCCTGAAACAGTGCTAATAAAGGCCGGTGCTTTCATGATGGGTAACACAAGAAATGACCGGGAAGGTGACATGGACGAAAGGCCGGTTCGTGAAATTGAAATCACTTATAACTACGAAATCGGCAAGTATGAATTGACAAATGTGCAATTTCTTGAATTTCTGAACGATGCAGGTATCTCTTCAAGTGGGTATCACAAAGGATATAAAGTGATCGATATGAATGACATACATGACTGGGCCTGGGAATTCGAATACAGCGACGAAGTATTTCGTTTGAAAGACCCGGAAAAGAAGAAGCATCCGGTGATCAATGTTACATGGTATGATGCGATCTATTACTGCAACTGGCTTAGTGCAAAAGAAGGGTTTGCCACAGCTTATGACAGAAACGGTAATCTGTTAAATACTCAAGGACTTAAAACAGAAGACATCACTCAAGTACAAGGATACCGTCTGCCAACGGAAGCCGAATGGGAATATGCGGCCAAAGGTGCTAAGAATGATGCCGGTTCTTATACGGATTACAAATACGCCGGGAGTAACGATATTGATGATGTTGGTTGGTACTGGAAGAACAGCGGTGCTGAAAGTTTAAGCGGTGAATGGTGTATCGTTAAAGTTTTGGAGAATAACAATTGGACGCATGAAATCGGACAGAAGGCACCAAACGAGATAGGCCTCTATGACATGTCCGGTAACGTTTGGGAGTGGTGCCATGATTTTTATTATTCTTCTTATCAGAGTATCCCGGGAAACAACCCAATCAATTTGATACGCTCTACTTACAGGATTGGACGCGGCGGAAGCTGGTTCCTTTATGCGAAAAGTTCCAGGGTCTCGAATCGTTTCAAGTTCTACCCGTTCCTTGGCGACTACGATATTGGGTTTCGTATCGCCCGGACAGTAATCAACCGGAACGCCGGTTTAGAGTAAGGAAAGTTGAGAAACTGAAAAAGCGCTGCAGAAAAGAGTCAGTTACGCATTTTTCTAACAAATTTACCGATGACTTGGTTGAAATCTTCCCTTTTAAAGGGTTTCACGATGTAATCATCCATTCCATTGGCAAGACACTTTTCCCGTGTTCCACTGACGGCCTCTGCCGTTAAAGCAATGATAAGAGGCTTTTCCCCGTTTTTGGTGCTCCGGATCATACCGGCAGCTTCATATCCGTTTAATTCCGGCATCTGAAGATCCATCAACACTAAATCAGGACTTGATTTCTTATATTCGTCAACTGCTTCTTGACCGTCTTTTGCGTTATAGATGGTTAATGTCGGGTAATGTTTTTGAAGGAATCGGGCAATAAGCTTTCGATTGATAGGATCATCCTCCGCAACAAGCACATCCTTGATGGGATAAAGCGAACGTAGTTCTTCCGCTTCTTTTCTTTGCTTCCTGTCGTTTTGTTCAATCTCCGTTGGATTATTCGTGTATTCGCAATTCACGGTAAAAAAGAAAAGGCTTCCCTTTCCCGGGGAGCTTTTCAATTCAAGTTGAGTGCCCATCTTTTCAAGGAGTTGATTACATATTGTTAAACCCAGTCCGGTTCCCCCGTATTTCCTCGTTGTTGAACCATCTGCCTGGGTAAAATCGTTAAATATCTTTTGCCTGTCTTGTTCTGAAATACCGATCCCTGAATCTTCAACAGAGATCTTGAGTTTAACTGCTCTCTCTTTCAACTCAAGGACTTTAATCTTCGCCTTAACAAAACCGCTTTCGGTGAATTTAAAGGCATTTGACAACAAATTGATGGCAATCTGCCGGACTCTGATCGGGTCTGTCTTGATATATAGAGGCAACCGATCGTCTATTTCAACGGCAAAATCAATCCCCTTATTTTTTGCCTCAAGTGAAAAGGCCTTTTTGAGACTACCTGCTTCTTTTCTGAAATCGACATAGGTGTAATCCAATTCTAATTTTCCGGCCTCAATTTTCGAAAAGTCGAGAATGTCGTTTATCAGTTCAAGTAGAACATCAGCAGAGCTCTTAATGTTATCGATATATTCACGATATTGCCCGTTGCTTATACTGCTTCTTAATAGATCCGTGAATCCAACGATACCATTCAGCGGGGTCCGGATCTCATGGCTCATATTGGCTAAAAATTGGGATTTTGCTTTATTTGCGGATTTCGCTGACAATTCTGATTGTATTAATTTCTTCTCCGTAATCTTCAGTTGTACGATCTTGCCGATCAATTCTGCAGATGTCCTTATCTTTTTCTTGGCCAGTTCTATGATATACGGGGGACGTTTTTGGTAGGTTTCTTTTTTTTCAATGAGGATTTCAACGGGAATATGGAATACCTCGGAGAGTCTTTGTAGAGTTTGGGTGTCCTCCGTGGGATTGGTGTATCCAGCGCTGAGGGCTCCCACCACCTCTTTTCCGGCAAAGACCGGAACGGCGTATATTTTTAAACCGCCCGCACAGGGCGAATCCACTACCTTGCCCGTTTTGATGGCCTTTCTGGCGTGTGCCCAGCAACTCTCGTGACAAATCCACTTGCCCGAATTCAGGGCTTCGCGATTTGACACATCTCCGCACAGCATTCGGGATTGGCTATCGAGTAATCGGCACCACGCTGAAGAGAAAAGGCCCGTCGCATAATCACCGTTCTTCTCGTAAATCGCTATCGATGATTCCAACAGATCTATCGTTTCACCGGCGATCTTCTGCAGGGTCTCCTTGCCAACAGAATCCAGAATGGTTCTGTCGGTATTCAGTTCCGTGAGATCCCCATAAGCAGAGGAGTCGGATCTTTTATACAAGTCTTCGGTGTTTCTGGTCAACAACCACTTGATTTGCTCTAACTCCTCCTGGAGTTTCTTTTCCTGTGTGATATCCCGGAAAATACAGTAGGTCTGCTTGAAATTTCCGTTATCATCATAGGCGATCTTACCGTCAAAAGAGACAAATATAGGCGGGGCATCCTTCCTCTTCATCTTGAATTGAACGTTGTAGATAAATCCCTTCTTCTTAAAAAAGGTAAAGTTTTTGGCAAACTCTTTTCGCTGTTTCTCATCATAAAGAAAATCACCAAACCATTGACCGATGACTTCCTCCCGTTTATAACCCATAATCTCCAGCCAGATTTCGTTAACATCCAGGAATCGACCCTCTTCATCTAAAGATTGAAAAGGTAAAGGCGCCTTTCTAAAAAAAGTCTCATATTTTTCTTTTTCCGTCATCAACTCTAAAAAGCGTTGTTTCGGGATCATTGAAATCCATCTCCTCAAGAACCACTTAATTATATCATATATCAAATTCTAAGACCTAATTTGAAACGAATTCAGAAGGCTACCATAATCTCATATATCATTCATCTACGGCCTTGTCAATTAATCACTTGGAAATCAAAGGGTTAATAAAGATGCATTAAACTAACAGAAAAAACAAGAATGATTTCTTTTTTCCAAAAAGGTATCAGCTGAATAGTTGTTGCCTTCTTTTAAATGCTAAATACCTTCTATCGCACATACCGCAAAATATGAGGTTCTTTCAAACAAATGATGTTTTGAACAGAGGGGAACAGTAAGGTATAATGGAATCCGAACTGGATAGCCTCAGGTATCTGACCTGTATTGATGAGCTATAAAGGCCAAAAATCTTTCATTATTATTGACAGGGAGAAATAATATCGCCGATTCTTGAAGTACACCAACACCTAATAAAGAAAGGAGAATCCTGAAGTATGAGATTAAACAGAACAATGTGGATCATTATGATTGTATTACTGATGGTGGCACTAATCGTCGGTTGCAAGAAACAAAGCGAGGGGATCGAGGAAGAGGGTACCCCCTTCACAGGCCCGGAGACTGTGAAAGTTGAGTCCGGTACTTTTAAGATGGGCAACACGAGAGATGATAGCGAAGGCTACAAAGACGAAAAACCGGTTCACGAAGTGGAGCTGACGTATGACTACGAAATCGGCAAATACGAAGTAACAATTGAAGAGTTTCTGAAATTCATGAATGATGCCGGCGTTTCCTCTGAAGGGGGACTCAATGGAAAAACTATAATCCCGCGTCCAGATCCTTTTTTCAAATACGAGGACGGAACTTTCAGCTTGAAAGAAGGTATAAAAAAGAAGTGGCCTATCAACTTTGTAACATGGTATGGAGCCATCGAATACTGTAACTGGCTGAGCCAGAAAGAAGATCTACCGAAGGCGTATGACAATGACGGAGATCTTATCGGATCTGATGGAGTTGAAAGTGATGATATCACTTCAATCAAAGGCTACCGACTGCCAACAGAGGCTGAATGGGAATACGCCGCCAGAGGAGCCGAGAACGATGACGGAACCAACCAAGACTACAAATACGCCGGCAGCAACGAATTGGACAAAGTTGGCTGGTACAAAGAGAACCACGGTGATCTGGCCGTCCATATGGTAGGAAAAAAAGAACCTAATGAAATTGGAATCTACGACATGAGCGGGAACGTTTTAGAATGGTGCCATGACCAAGACGGAGATTATACATCCGGCAAAAAGGTTAATCCCATCAAGGAGTATGATCCGGACTTCAACCGTGTTAACCGCGGAGGTAATTGGAATGCCGTTCAGTCATGGTCTCGTGTATCCTTCCGCAACAGTGACGAACCGTCTTATTCCTCTTCTGGAATCGGCTTCCGAATCGTAAAGACATTAGTTGGGGATTAATAACTCATATCACACGCAAATGTAACGATGAGCTTTACAAACCAGAATCTCCACCCCGGAATACAGCTTTTATGCAATAAACGACTGAGACGTTCCCTCCGGAAGGAACGTCTCAGTTGTTTTATATTATGGAGCGACAGATATCCTTGTTGACTACACGTTAAATCTGATGCGAGAAGTGAAGCGTCGGTTTTGGGATTAGTCTCGATTATGATAATATTTTACTTGTTGCAGAAATATACCGTGAAGGTTTAACTAAAGGAGCTGTTAAGGCATGAAAAACCGAGCAAGGATTGGGTATGAGATTTTTCCAGACCGTTTTTTTTCTTCATCGCAAAAGACAAACACACTGGATTGGAATACACCCGTCAAGAGAAAAGAAAAAGGGGCCCATCAATTTGAATTTTACGGCGGGGATTTAAAAGGGATTAGCCAAAAACTGGGTTATCTTGACAATTTGGGAATCGACTTCATCTATCTGACACCGGTTTTTGAAGCCGTTACAAATCATCGGTACGATAGCACCGACTTTTTTAAAATTGATCCCCTGCTGGGCGATGAAAAAGACCTGAAAGAACTGATAAAAAGAATGCATGAGCGAAATATGCGCCTTTGCTTTGACGGAGTTTTCAACCATATCAGCCTGAAGCATGACTGGTACAAAAACAGGAAGAAAAACGACTTCATCCTGCATAAAAATGGAAAACCCACTATGTGGAGCGGAGCGCCCGGTCTGCCTGAACTTAATCTCGATAACAAAGAAGTGCGCGATATTCTCTGGAATGATAACAATTCGGTGGTCAAAAAGTGGACGTCACTCGGTGTGGATGACTGGCGGCTTGATTGTGCTTATGACATCGGATATGATTATTTAACGGAGCTGACAGCTGCATTAAAGGATATGGGCGATCATGAGACCATCGGTGAAATCTGGTCCTATCCCGGGGACTGGATTTCAGACGGTGTGCTGGACGGGGTGATGAACTATTATTTCAGAGAACTCATCAAGGCCTTTGTAGAAGGCAACATAGATGGCCGGTTATTCAACAAAATGGTCGATGAAACGGTTCGCGAATGCGGGGCCCAAAACCTGCTCAAAAGTTGGAACATGCTTTCAAGCCACGATACCCCCCGGCTTAAAAGAGACTTCGGCAAGCTGTGGAAACCGGCCCTTGTTTTGCAGTTCACGCTTCCGGGCAGTCCGCTGATATACTACGGGGAAGAACTGGGTCTCGAGTCCGACACAGACCCCTATTGTCGCCAGCCGATGCCATGGGATGTAGCGGAAAAAGGCAATGCCGATCTTGATTTTTACAAAACCCTGATCAAAGCGTTTAAATCCTCAAAAGCACTTCATTCCGGCGATTTCAAACAGCTGAATTGTCAGGACAGTGACATCATCGCCTTTTCAAGAACCACCGATGATATCCGCGATTACCGGGTGATTGCGATCAATCCCACCAACGAAAAGAAGGATGTCCGGCTGATCACCAAAGAATCATCGCTGATGAATGTTTCCCGTGTCGTTGACATCTTCACCGGTGACAAATCAACCATCTATTTCTCAATGATTTTCAGTCAGATAGATCCTCAATCGTATAGACTTTACAAGCTCGATATAAACGAAGACGGCTATTCTCCATATAAAAGGGTTTAAAAACAAGGTTGTTTCAAAGAAATTAAACAAGAGAGTAGATGGCATTGTTTTCACCAAGGCTTTAAAGGGAACTCTAATCGAGCCTTTAAAGCATTACGCCGAAGTCCATCTGAAACTGGACCCGGGAAAGCGCGGTAGCGGAATCACCTTTGTCAACGCCTGCCAACCTGACAGACTCTCCACCGGCTATCAAAACTTAATCCGCCAACATCTCCTCGAAAAAGACCATCATAGACTGTTGACAGGCTCACCCCTGACCGATATCCGAACGGTTCCTGGCAGGAGGCAGAGAAAGAGATGCTGTAAATGTCAAGTTTTTTCAATCCCCG
>CAZVWW010000039.1:0-8775 GCA_964631265.1 uncultured Thermotogaceae bacterium | reverse complement strand
CCTGGCAGGAGGCAGAGAAAGAGATGCTGTAAATGTCAAGTTTTTTCAATCCCCGGCTTTGTTATTAGTCTGGACAAGTGTAATTGAAAACGGTATACTGTTTGAGATCCCGGAAACTGTACCTTTTTCAATGTGTTCTTCAACAATAACGATCAAAGGGGGAATCAATATGTTTAAAACCATAATTGTCAGAAAACCGGCAAAGTCCATCATCAACGGGATTACTTCTAATCCTCAACTGGGAAAACCGGTTTATGAGAAGGCTGTGAGACAACATGAAGCGTATGTTCAAGCACTGGAAAAATGTGATGTAACGGTTGAGAAATTGGAAGCAGATGAACGCTATCCGGATTCGTGCTTTGTCGAGGATGTGGCGGTTTGCACACCTGTATTTGCTTTAATCACCAATCCGGGCACTTCTTCAAGAAAAGGCGAACAGAAAGAAATCACCGACGTTTTGAAGAAGTATTATGATGATTTTGTCTATATCACAGAACCCGGCACATTGGAAGGCGGAGACGTGATGAGGGCTCGAGACCATTATTATATCGGGTTGTCTGAAAGAACCAACCGGGAAGGTGCAACTCAGTTCATTGCCGCTTTGGAAAAACGGGGAATGAGCGGATCCGTGGTTGAGATGAATGAAATGCTGCATCTCAAGACCGGGATCGCCTACCTGGGAGAGAATATTCTGCTGGTAACCGGTGAGATGATCCATAAAAAGAGGTTTGTCCGGTTTGAACAGATCGTTGTCGAACCAGATGAAGCCTATGCTGCCAACAGCATTCGCGTTAATGATGTTGTCCTCGTTCCCGAAGGTTTTGAAAAAACAAAAAGAGAGATCGAGGACAGAGGACTGTCCACAATAACGGTGGATACCTCCGAGTTTATGAAAATTGACGGAGGCTTGAGCTGTTTATCGCTTCGGTTTTAAGTGATTCAAAACGTCTGAAAGACAAGATGACAGTCCCTTTGAGGCCGCATGTGAATGTCAAATATTGATAGGAAAAGAATAAATACAATTCCCTGATCTCAAAACTACTTTTGCGGTGATTCAGATAAAATAAAGTATTCCTTGTACAAGTATTCGAAAGTAAGTCATGCCCGTGAAAACAATCGCGATTATCTAATAATCTCGCAACAAACTGTGAGGTGTTTTTAATGAAGATAATTAGCTACGAGAACAAGCACGCCACAACCGAGATGTTTGCAAACCGGCTGGTAGAAAATTTTGGCGATAACAGCCAGACGATTCACATAAAAAAGGCGAAGAAAATAACGCTGGAAGAATGGGAATCAGTGGTTTTGGGTGCGGGAATCTATATGAGAAAAGTTAAATGATCCATCAAAGGATATACCAAACGAAGGAAAGACTAAGAGGACGATTGAAAAGATGATCGTCCCCAAAACAATTTAAGGGGGTTATCTTGTCTTCTGAGAACGTGAAACCGGTGAACAATTTCCATAAAACAAAAAACTTTCTAAAGGGGTCAATTGCAGCCGTCATACTGTTGATTCTCTTGATCTCCGCTTTGTACCTTGTTCAAGCTGGATTTACTCCATTGGAAAGTCTGTCGGTTTATCTGACCGAATCTAATCGTGCAAAATACAATCTATCTGTGCAGAATGCGCAAGAGTTCACCACTTTTAAATTCAGGATCCCAAAAGACTGGGACCATCCGGCGATTCTCTTTTCCAAAGCCCGTACCAAAGGCGTCCGGATCTTTCTCAACGGCAGAATTATCTTCGACAATGCTGAAGAAACCCGTCAAACCCTTTTTAATGGGGAGGAAAATCTGGTCGATCTAAGGAATCCCCAGATCGATTTTCCGGTGGCGTTGAAAATACAAGTGGCACAAGGGGGTGTCCTTCAACTCCAGAACGAACCGCTGATAGGAGATTATGCTTATTTAACATTTTTCGCAAAATTGAACACCTTTTTAGGGGATTACACCATGCTGATAATGTCCGGCATTACACTGATCCTCGCTCTGATTATGTTTTCACTGGCGATAAAAAACCGGGAATTGTTCTTCTCATTTTTTCCCTTTGCCCTGGGAATGTCCTACTATAGTTTCTTTTTTTTGATCAACATTCTTTATTGTAACCCCACTCATCTTTTCCGAAATGATTTTCTCAATATAGGCGGTATGCATCTATCCCTGAAGCCTCTATCGTTATTCGGTTTTTTGTCTATCATGGCTTTGTTCTCCATGATGGCACTGTTTGCAGGTTTTGAAAAACACCTTTTTAACTCATGGAAGATGACCAGACTGTTGTCCATTATCAGTGCGGGTTTGTTATGTTTTGTCTCTTTTAATCCAATGTTGATTTATTATGCAATCTCCATGGCAACATATGGTTTTTTTGTAATCCTCACTTACCGATCCAATGTGACGTTCTTCAACTTTCTCGTTGTCTTTCAATCTTTTTCAGCTATGCACAGCCTGGTTTCTAACATCATCTATCCCAGGTGGAATTTTCACATTTATACGTTCGGATCTTTGATAGCGCTTTCGGGATATGGGTTTTTCTTCATTATGGATTTCAACAAACAGCACAAAGAATTGGAGAGAAAGCAAGAAGAGCTTCAGAGCTCGAACGAAGAGATGATGGCCATGAATGAAGAACTGGAGAGCTCTTATAAAGAGATCGAAAAACTGAACTATGATCTTGAAGAAACTGTGATGGAGAGAACGGAACAACTAAGAAAGACCATGAACTCCATTAAGACGCTTCTCAATAATGCAAGAGAGGGTTTTCTTAAATTCAACGCCAGCCTGATTATCGAGCCCGAATTCAGCACCGAATGCTACAACCTCTTTGATGGCGGCATCGAATGCAAATACTTTCCAGCCTTGATCAGCGGAGATGATATGAACGAGATGGAGTTGGTGGCGAATACTCTCAGAAAGATCTTAACTGAAACCGAAGAAGTAAATCGGAGAGTCCTCATCTCGTTATTACCCAAGATGGTGGAAAAGAATGATAAAATCCTTTCATTGGAATACCGCTCAATCACAGAAGAATTAACCGGACAGGAAGAACAGGAAAGAAAAATCATGGTTATCGCCCGTAACATAACAGAAAATCTTAAACTGAAAAACAAATTGAAGGAAGAAAAAGATCTTTTTGAAGAGATCATAAAAGTGATTGCCAATTACAAAGATTTCAACGAACTCACTGAGGATTATTTGAATTTCTGGGAAAATGAAGTCTATACCATCGTTCATTCACAGAAGTTGGATAATAATGACAGAAGGAACGAACTGACAAGAAGAATACACACATTCAAAGGTAATTTTGCCGGTTTCGGTTTTAAACACCTGGTTTCAGAACTGCATTCTCTTGAAACAGATTTATCTGAACCTGATAGCTCCCCATCAGAAGTGATGTTGAACATCCTGGATAATTCCAAATATACAGAGTGGCTTGAAATTGAGATGGGAAGAATTTACGAATACATCAACCCGGAGACATTGAAAAAACAAAGGAAGCAACAGACAAACCGACAAAAGATCAAAACGGCCAGGGAATGGCTGGACAAGACAGAAAAATCAACAGAAGTGGAAAAGGCCAAGGCTATCTTGATGGAATTGGAGCAAGTTCGTTTCAAAGAGGTCTTTGAAGCCAGGAAAGCGCTTGTCGAATCAACGGCAAGGCGCCTTGGAATCAACTTGAACGAGATACAAGTAAAGGGTGAAAACACCGAAATAGACGAAGTCCGTTTGAAGCCGCTTTTCAAAAGCTGGACACACATTTTCCGGAATATACTGGATCACGGAATAGAATCACCCGATGTACGCGTAAAAAAAGGCAAGGATGAACTGGGAACCATTACGGTGAGCGCTGAGAAAAGCACCGATAGCCTTTTATTCACAATCACAGACGACGGAAGGGGATTAGACCCGGACGAGATTGCAAAAAAAGCCGTCAAAAGAGGCCTAATCAGCAAGAAAGAGTCAAATACGTTGAAAAAGCAGGAAGTGTTGAACCTGATATTCCGCGATGGCTTTTCCACAAAGAAAAAGACTACCGAAATTTCAGGCAGGGGGTTTGGCCTTGCTTCTGTCAAAAGAGAAGTTGAAAAACTCGATGGAAAGATCAATGTTGATTCTATACCGGGATATTCAACAACCTTCACTATGAAAATCCCGAACCTTTCATAAGAACTTTTGAATAACCCACCGGGAACAACTCCGGATCACCAGAGCTGACGCAGAAATAGCTCCCTATTGCGTGTTTTCCAAAAGTCCTGACCCACATAGCCGACTGTTCGCTTAGCTCTCAAAAAACAATTCCTAAGCAGTCTTGTTCAAAAACCCTGTATCAGCTTTTTTAGTTTGTTTCCTTCGAATTCCAATAAATGGGGCTTTGCGTTTTTTAGCAGGTCATATATTACTTATTGAATGATCTTTGCTTGCCCACCTTTTTCTTCAATCTGGTTCTTAAAACCCTTTACAGTGCTTAAGAACTGTTCATAATCAGAACAAGCGCTTAAATCAAACGTGATTTTAATATTAGGGATCTCCATCAGACCCTTGAGTGTTGCATTCAATTCTAATGATTGTGTTTTATTCAAAACTGTGTAGATTTGAATATAGATGCTTCCCTCTATGTTCGAAACCAGATATCCCGAAGTGGGTTTGAGTTCTTTCGCCTCTTGCTGTTCATTTTTTCCCCGTGCCTTAAAGACTTCCTCCAACGCCTTGGATACCATTGATATCTTAAACGGTTTGATTAAGTAGTACTTGGCTCCTTTATTGATGGCGGTATAGACCATTCGCCTCTGATTAAGAGCTGAAATCATGATAATATTGGCATCGGGATGATCCTTTATAATCTCTTCTACCGCTTCAATGCCGTTCATATCCGGCATCGTAATATCCATTGTAACAACATCCGGTAGAAGCTGCTTATATAGTTCAGTCGCTTCACGGCCGTTAGAGGCTTCACCAACCACCTTATACCCCAATTGCTTCAGTATGCTCTTCAAATTTCTTCTCATTAGATAGGAATCATCAGCGACGAGTATCCTTAACATTAATTAACCCTCTTCATTTTCTAATAGAATAATGAACCCTTATCCCCGAGCATATTATAGCACATGGAATCAGGAGAACTCCAAACGGTCAGCGTGGTTGTTTTTGGCAACAGCCAGTTTTATTATACCAAAAACAAGACCATTCGGCAGGATTAATAAACCGTTCTCGGAATCTTCAATACGAAAGTTGTCCCAACATCTTTTTGACTTAGGACTTGTATGGTTCCGGAGAGTTTTTCAACTTCTTTTTTTACGGCGGCCAGTCCAACGCCTCTGCCGGAGGTTTCTGATAGTGTCTTTTTGGTGGAAAAGCCGTCTTCAAAGATGAAGTTCAGGATTTGCGCGTCAGATTTAGTTTTTATCTTCTCGGTGTTTGTTAAGCCTTTTTCAACAGCCTTTTTAGAAATGGAATCCGGATCGATTCCTCTTCCATCATCCTGTATTTTAAAGGTAAGATTGCGATCGTCCTTGTGAACCTCTACGTTGATTTTTCCTTTAATGTCTTTCCCTGTTTTCGCCCTTTCTTCAGGAGATTCAATCCCATGATCGATGATATTCCTGAAGATATGCACCCAGCTTCTGAAAAGAGGCCTTAAACGCACATCATCAATCAGGGTGTTCTTACCCTTAACGGTTATTTCGTCGATGAGCACACCGGAACGTTGGGCATCGAATTCAAACAGGAGTTTCTGAGTTTCAAAAACCTCATCAAAAGGCTTTAACTGTCCTTTTTGAAGGACTTGTTTTGCTTTTCTCAATGCGTCTTTTTCTTCAATATGATTCAGCAGATCAAGCGCTTCTTTGATACTTTCTCTTTCAACGGACGTTGTCCTTTGTTTTTCCAAAACAGTTGGCTGAATATACTCATATACCTTTGACATGTCTTCCTCCAGCCAGTTTGCATACTTTCTGTTGACTTTGATCTTCTCGATTAGTTGTTTGAGTTCCTGATCTTTGTCTTCCAGTTGGTTTTCAAGCATATGGAGACCTTCACAGATTCTTTTAAGACCAAATATCCCAAAACTTCCTTTAAACGTATGAATCCTTCTAAATAATTCATTTCTTTTTTCTTCGTGTGATAAATCAGAGCGTTGAATAATCTCCGGACAGTCTTTATCCCAAAAGTGGTTATATTCTTCCACCAAAAGATGAAAATCATCATAGTGTGCAATCAGCTTGATAATTTCTTCAAAGAGCTCTTTTTCTTCCTTAAGCCTGTTTTGCAAAGACAGTTCTTTCGTGATGTCTTTGATAATCACCATGATCTTTTTTTGGATTTGGTTTTCGTCATCTTCCTCTTCAATCAATCTGTACTTTAATGACAGAACCTTCTGACAGCTTTCAATAACGCTTGGAAGAAGAGACATAAGAAGCTCCCTTTGAATGGTGTTTTCTTCATGCAGAATCTTTCTTAAAATATCCGTTGTCATTTCCATACTATCTAAATCGCCCTTTGATATAAGTACCGGAAAAAAATGATGCTCAATGTTTTTACAGAAGATTTTCTTGCATTCAGCACTGTATTCCTCTTCAACGAGCAGAGAATCGTTAAACTTCAAGAACCCTTCTCCCGTATTATTTAAGAGGGTTTTAATGGAATTCATCGTTTGTCTCAATTGACTGGTTCGCTCTTTGATCTTTTCTTCGAGGGAGTTGTTTATCTTTTCGATCTCCATATATTCATCTTTCAAGACTTCGTTCATGGCATACATCTGTTCATTGGTCACTTGCAATTCATTGCCCTGATTCTTGAGCAATTCATTTTGCTTGTTGAAATCCAAGATGAAGAAATACCCAACACCAAACAACATGACGAACAATGTAATCCCGCTTAAATCCAGCTGCCAGTATGGAAAAAGAGATACAGAGAAGAAGTTATAGATTTCTGCGACAAATCTGGTGTAAACCATAAAGTTGAACAGTAACATATCGGATTTATAGGCCAGAAGGGAAAAGAAAAAGAAGTTGATCGCGATAATCAAAAGATAGCTGATAGCCGGAAAAACAAAAAGAAACGGGATGAGTATCAAGTCAGATACTAAAACAATCTTGAACATCTTCCACTGTTTCAGAAAATAATATTCAAGTCCTGCAAGAAGCAAGGTGCTTGCAAGATAATTCGGAACAACGTTGCGCCAAATATCTGTATCCACTATATAATAAGTGTAATTCCCGTAGGAATAGATGATAAAATAACTGTAAGCCCCGTAATACAGCATCGCAATACCAACGGGGATGAATGATTTCAGCCTGTCACTATCTTTAAACCCAATGGACACAAGTATAAAGGCTAATAAGAAGCCCATGCCGGCCACAAGGAAAAACATAAAACTGTTGAAAACATTCTTCAGGCCTGCGTTAATCATTAAATGCTCTTTTTCAGCGATCAGGGGATATCCTTCCATTTCGAGAAATCCACCGGGATGAATAACAATCGACAGACTAATTGGAAATGTAAGCTCTTGCCTTTTGTAATTCAACAATATTCCCTTTGGATTCAAGTTGAAATTGGCTTCCTGAAACAGCAACTCTTCGCCATTAACAGAAATTTTGACGTTGTTGTACGTCATATCAACCAGGAGGATACGATTCTCTTTTTCGGATTCAGGAATCTTGAATTCAAAGAACACCGGTTTGTCTTTAGGTTTGATATGAACAAGTTTGGTATCGTCGGGTTGACTGTAATTGGTATTGGTTAGATAACCCTTGAGGTTTTTTACCGGAAACCATCTGGTTTGTACAAAAAAAACCAATAAAGACAGAATCCCAATAAACAGAAAAGCTAAGATGAATCCTGCGAGAAATCGCTTGAATTTTGCTTGATCCAATAACCCGTTGAACAGAGAGCGCTTTGTATATTTCATTTAAAAGCCACGCTTATGGTTTCAAGATAGTGAATTATAACACATAAGCACAAATGTCAATAAAAATAAGGTTTCTATTCCGTGTATTCCGGGTAAACAGATACGGAAGTTTTTGATCTATTAATTTTTACTCACAATAACATGATCTTATTGCTTTTTTTAACTGTTTTCGACATATGAAAAAACACAAAGGCCTTTTTTAACCATCCGAGCCTTACAAAACCCTTGTCACTCTGATATTGTATCCAACGGCTATGTTCCACTCAGCTACAAGCGTATACCCGACACCATCCAGTTCAAAATTAAATTGGGTTGGATCGCTGTTGAAGACAAAATGCGTAGCTGGATTTGTATTTGTTATGGCACTGATGATGGTCCCTTTGCGGAGAGAGAACGTCTGCTGATCGGAAGCATTTATGACTCTGTCTAAATAGCCTTCAGTAAAACTGACTACCATATGTGTCATTGTGGTATTCTGAATCGTGACGTTAAAATATTCAACAGACTCAACAGTTATTGTGCAACTGCTGATAATCAAAGCGAGAAACAAGCAAACACCCACTGAAAGCCATTTGTTTTTCAACATTCTTTTCATCACCTTCACTCCTTTCTTGTCTTTTGATAAAATACTTCATGACACACCCATCGTTGCATGATCCTTGGAAAAAAGCACAGAAAAAAACAACAGGGACGGAGGCGTTTGAAAATCGGGCTATCAGGACAATTCGGATGTCAAGAAGATCATCAAGTGTAACCAGGGGGACAGTCCCCTTGGTTAAGGATTCAATTGTACATCAAAGACGCTCCTTGATGAAAAGCTGATGCTTCTGTTCAAGAGTTCTGTAAAGACCCGATAGGCGTTTTAGG
>CAZVWW010000038.1:0-18329 GCA_964631265.1 uncultured Thermotogaceae bacterium | reverse complement strand
CCTCACAGTTGTCTGAAGAGATCAAGCAATTCAAAATAGACTGAAAAGCAAAAAGTGATATTACATTTATTTCTAATGGCGGAGCGCCAAGCTTCGCCATTAGATGTTTTAGAAAAATGAAAGTTTACTCTGTCGTTGTTCGCTGCAAGCCTTGACCCTCAGAATTTCATATGATAAGCGGGCGGTGTCGAAACCGCCAATCTATCTGAAATTTCTTTCAAACGGCTGGAATCGTTACATTCAGCCAGGCCGAGCGTGACAAGCCTCTCGAGATTAACCGCCCCGAAGAGCATGGAAGAAAAGTCAGCCACAGAGACCTTCACAGACATTTCAGGTTTCTTATCACTCAGGCAAAAATTCCCTTTCCCGATATTCAGAACTATCTCATCGTTGTTCGCTTCAATAAAGGGATCCTCAATAAAGAATGAGCAAATTAGGCCATCCTCGACCTCATCCGGATTGTTGTTATAATTGTTTATAAACTGCTTGTTATCCAAGACCCGGAACATGAGGCCTGTACTCCCCCGCACATACTGATGGTTGGCATGCGGGAAAATCTCATGAGAATCATCCACCGGATTATCAAAGAGGTAAAAAAACGCGTCGTCCTGCGTATGGATGATGGTATGCTCGAATTGATCGGACTGGTTTCTGAGCAACCCCAACAGGGCTCTTAAACTCTCCGGGGTTGTGTAAATCAGCTCGTCGCTGGAGAGATCATGCAGTAGAAAGTTATCGGGATGGGCATTGATGATGTTGCAGATGATATAGCTTTCCAGCTCTCCGCTTTTTTCATAACCAAAAATAGCATTGTCTTCGTTCTTCAGGTTTTTCTCCCCCCATCCCGGTTTTCTCCCGATCTCACCATGCGTGGTTTTGAAATGATTGTCAAAACACCTCTCTATTCTATCAGCATCTTCTTCGGATAGAAGCCTGACTTTGTGGGCATCTTTGGATTTCGGCATCCTGGAATTCTTTAACTTATACCTGTAATAGGGGGATAACAACCCGTACCCCATCTTCTTGTAAAAATCAGTCCTGAAAGGATGAAGCACTGAACTCATAATCCCCTTATCCATAAAATACTTCAATGAAAAGTCAATCAAGTCCCGGCAGATATGGCGCTTTTTATATTCAAAATCAACACCAACACCGCCGATCCCCCCTGTTTTGATGATCTTCCCCCGGAAATTGATGTCAAAATCAAACAATGTCATCGTCCCGGCCAGGTTATTCTCTTCTTCGGTATAAGCACCAAATATCCTGATATGATCCTTTTCTAAGAACTTCTTAAACCACTCAACCGATTTCTCCATGTCCTTGAAATGAGACCGGAAACGAGGGTATACATTGTTTCTCAGCCTGATGAGGTCTTCAATCTCATTTTCCTTCAATTCACGTATCGTTAAGTTCATAATCTCCCCGCCTTATTCAGTTTGGTTTTTGGTTTGTCTTTGGGTTTAACCCCTACTTTAGTTTATATGGTATTATACAACATTAAAAGTTAATACGGATAGTATGTTAGGCATCCTAAGCAAAAACTCATCCGCTTCAATGTTATCATATAGACAAAGGGGGAGAGGATATGTTAAAAGAAAAGGCAACGGCATTCTACAGAGAAGATAACGATCTAAACTGTGCCGAATCGATCCTTTACGGAGCGAACGAAGAGTACGATCTCGGTTTGGATCAGAAAACACTGGATACCATGTCTTCATTCGGCGGAGGCATGGCAGTCGAGAGTGTTTGCGGAGCGCTGACAGGGGCTGTCGCCGTTTTGGGTATTATGTTTACGGGCAATAAATCGTTGGACAGCGAGAAACGCAAGACGATTGTTGCCGACTTCTATGAACAGTTTCGAGCACGGTTTGGCACGGATAATTGTAGAGAAATCAAGGAAAAATTCCGGGATGAGCGTGTCGGTTGTCAAGAAGTTGTCAAGATTTCCGCGGATGTTCTTGAAACGATTGTCAGGAAATACCGAACCAATCAATAGAATCACAACTCAATTCAAACAAGACTGGGAGGTCTTAAAATGTATTACAGCAGTGGAAATTACGAAGCGTTTGCTCATCCTGAGAAACCCGAAGGGGTGGAGAGAAAGTCAGCCTATCTAATCGGATCAGGTCTGGCGTCATTATCAGCGGCAGCCTTTTTAGTTAGAGATGCACAGATGGAGGGTTCAAAGATTCATATACTTGAAGAGTTAAGCCTTCCGGGAGGTGCCTGTGATGGGATAAAGGATCCCCAAAAGGGTTTTGTGATCCGCGGTGGACGGGAAATGGAGATCCATTTCGAATGCCTCTGGGATCTTTTCAGATCGGTTCCTTCATTGGAAACCGACGGGGTTTCCGTCCTCGACGAATACTACTGGCTTAACAAGCACGACCCGAATTACTCCCTCATGAGAGCCACGCAGAATAGGGGAGAGGATGCGCATACAGACGGCAAGTTCGGTCTGTCCGACAAGGCATCGATGGAGATCATTCAGCTGTTCATGTCCCGGAACGAGGATCTTTACGACAAAAAGATCGAAGATGTCTTCTCAAATGAGGTCTTCAAATCCAATTTCTGGCTCTACTGGAGAACCATGTTTGCATTTGAGGAATGGCACAGCGCCCTTGAGATGAAATTGTATTTCCAGAGATTCATTCATCATATCGGGGGGCTTCCCGATTTCTCTACTCTCAAATTTACCAAGTACAATCAATACGAATCCTTGATACTTCCGCTTGTCAATTATTTAAAGGACAAAGGGGTTCAGTTTCAATACAACACCACCGTCAAAAATGTTGTGTTTGAGAATACAAAGGATAAGAAAGAAGCCAGACAGATCATCTGCGATCATAACGGCAAAGAAGAGATTATCGACTTAACGCAGGATGACCTCCTCTTTATCACAAATGGCAGCTGTACGGAGAACTCAGCACTGGGTGACGAGGATACCCCGGCGAAAATGGATCTTTCAGAGGGTGGGTGCTGGAAACTCTGGCGAAACATAGCCGCCCAGGATGAGAGTTTTGGCCATCCGGACAAATTCTGTACGGACATCGAGGCCACAAACTGGGAGTCGGCAACCGTCACGACCCTCGATGAGCGGATACCAAAGTACATCGAGAAGATTTGCAAGCGGGACCCCTTCAGCGGGAAAGTGGTGACGGGCGGGATCGTCTCGATAAAAGACTCCAGCTGGCTGATGAGCTGGACGGTCAATCGGCAGCCCCATTTTAAAGAACAACCCGATGACCAGCTCGTTGTCTGGCTGTACGGATTGTTTACTGATGTGCCCGGTGATTACATCAAGAAACCGATGAGAGAATGTACCGGACACGAGATCACCCAGGAATGGCTATATCATCTCGGCGTTCCCGAAGACGCGATCGATGAGCTGGCGACAAACGGGGCAAGATGCATTCCCTGTATGATGCCGTATATCACCGCCTTTTTCATGCCGAGAACGGCCGGAGACAGACCAAAGGTGGTTCCCGACGGCGCGGTTAATTTCGCATTCATTGGACAGTTCTCAGAGACCGAAAGAGATACTGTCTTTACAACAGAATACTCGGTTAGAACCGGGATGGAATCCGTCTACACCCTCTTGAACGTCGACAGAGGAGTCCCGGAGGTCTACGGTTCGTGCTTCGACATCAGGGTTCTGCTGGATTCGACCTATAAACTGATGGACGGCAAAAAACTCAAAGATGTCAAAGTGCCTCTCCTGGCAAAGATCGTTGAGAAAAGTGCGTTAAAAAAGATAAAGGGGACCATTGTTGAAGATCTCCTGAAGGAGTACAATCTCATTTAAGAGGAATATAAGCAATGGTTTAACAATCCAAAAGCTTCAAGCCTGATCAAAACAGCGGTGTTGTCTTAATAATGAAAAGATACCCGCTGTTTTTTGTTTGAAAAGGCGTTTTTTTCTCTGGATGACATTATGAATAGAAGAGACCGTTTGTTTAATAATTTTATTAAATAATGGAGGATTTCTGTTTTGAAAACTAATTCTCATATGATAAAATAAAGATATTTATGATGGAGGTTAAGTAGATGGACGTGATGAAAAAAACCAATTTTACAGCAATACTGATCATTTGGCTCATAGACGCCTTCCTTTTGGCCGGCTATGTGATTGAATATATGAAGGGGGCGAAACCACTTTCGTTTGTCATGGCAATCATCGCCCTGATACTGATCCCGATGGTCTGGTCCACCGTCCTTTACAGGATGAGACCCGGAAGTGAGAAGATTAAGTATATCACACTGATTGGCTATTTTGTTCTCTACGCGGTTGCCATGTTTTTTTCAGACCGCCTCCTGGTTTATGTCTTCATGTTCCCCATCATCACCGTCTACCTGCTTTACTTTAATCTTCGTTTAATCGTCATCAGTTGTGCCACAATGGTAGCCCTTAACGTGGTCCGGGTCGTAACCTTTGTGACCGTTGACAACATGGCCTCAGCCTCTCATACAACGGATTATTTCATCCAGTTAAGCTCCGTCATCCTTCTATCGGTATCGCTCATCATGACGACCCGGTTGTCAAACAGACTGAATCGTTCAAAGATTGACTCGTTGGAAAAGCAGCAGGAACACCAAAAAGAACTGTCTTCAAATCTTGTAAGTGTGCTCGAGGTCTTGAAAAAGAACACCAACGAGATAACAGGTCTGATTGAACAGATTGGAGATACCAGCCGGACCCTTTCTGATGATTTAAAGAAAGTCGAGGCCATGTCGGAAGAAAACGATGAAGGCATCCAAAACCAGACATCCATGACGCAGAATATCCAGACCATGCTTGAAGAGACCAACGGTATCTCCGACCGGATTATCAACATGGCGGATCAAACCTCACATGACCTCCACAATGGCAATGTATATCTCGAGGACCTTAAAAACAGCTCGTCAGAGCTATACACGACTTCGGACCGGGTGTTTAACAACATTGAGAACTTGAACAAAAAGGCCGGAGAGATATTCAACATCACCGGGATCATAACCAATATTGCAGAAAAGACTAACCTCTTATCTCTCAACGCCTCAATAGAAAGCGCCCGTGCAGGCGAGGCAGGCCAGGGATTTGCAGTAGTGGCAAATGAGATCCGGAAGCTGGCGAATGAAAGTAAAACAAGCGCCGAAAACATAGAAAACATCATCAAAGCGCTAAAGGAATCTTCAGAGGAAGCAGTCAATTCTTCACAAGACTTCAGAAAACTCAATACATCACAAAATGAGATCATCCGAAAGACCAACACCCTCTTTCAGAGCATTGACAAAAAGAGCCAGAGCCTTGTGGATTATATTTCACAGATGAACGGAAAACTCAGCAACGTTCTGGATGCCAACGATGAGATCGTCAAGAGTATTGAGTTGCTGTCAAAAAACAGCATGGACTCCGTTGAACTCAACACCAATATCATGAAAATCTCAGAAAAGAACTACGACTATTCCATCCGGGCCAACAACCTCGTGAATGAGATACAGAGGATATATGAGGAGTATGATAAAACGAGCTTGGAATGATGCAAAATGTTTGTCCCAACTGTCTTTAATGAGCAGTATTCAAAACTTTGGAAACCATCTTTTGGGGAAAACCGGGTTTTTATAACGGGGTTCTTTTCTGAACCGGTATCATACTGATAACGCTTTTTTGATACTCATCAGAATATCCTTCTACAAAAACACTCCTCATTCTCCGGAGTGAATTATGATATAATACCAATCTGGAAAAGGAAGAAGTAAACTTCGGAATAGTTTTAATCATCCGTTATCTGAAGATGATAAGGGGTGGAGACTCGGAAAAATCTTTTTTTTAGAGGAGGCCACATGAAGAATCTAAAACTGTTTCAAAAATTCTTATTTTTGATTTTAATCGCCACGGTTATTCCCCTGGCGGGAATCTCGGTTTACAGTACTCTCTCTGTCAGGAACCTTGAGGTTGAAAAGGCAAAGTATGAGATGGAATCCATTGTTAACAACAACCGGGAACTGGTTGAAAATGCCTTGAACCCTTACAAAAACCTCTTAAACTATTTAGCCAGAACACTTGGTGTTAAAGAGGCATTGCAGAAAGAGATCGACATAGAAACCATTATGCAAAGCTTCAAGGAAGTTAAAAACAATTACCCCGATATTGTGAATATCTATTTCGGGGCCCAAAACTACAGTGATTTCAGTAGCAGAAACGGGCTTGTCGTCTATCCCGTGGTTGAGAATCTTCCCGGGGATTATGACCCAAGAGATCGAATGTGGTTTATAAAAGCTTCTGAAAAAGCCGGGAATGTCATCTTCACAGATCCTTATGTGGATATTGCAACAAATCGAAGGGTGATATCGGTATCAAAAGCGGTTGAAGATTCCGGGAGACTCCTCGGTGTGTTCTCTGTCGATTTCAACATCAATGCCTTTGCAGAAAAATTCCTGTCTGCAAAATTCGGTGAGAATGGTATAACCTATGCTATGAACAACGAAAAAGAATATATTCTTCATGAAAACAATGAATTAGTGGGAGACAAAGCGGAGAACACACAATTATTAGGGTCTTTAAACGGACAGAGCGGTTCTTTTGAATTTGAAATGGGTAATAAAGCGTATCTTGGCATGTATTCGAAAAACAGTTTTGGATGGTACATTGTTACAGTGGCTGAAAGAGACGAAGTGATGGCGGGAGCTAAAAGGCAATTCTGGATCATGTTGACGATATCGGTGATTGTTATTGCCATCGCGTTGATTGCCGGATTTTTATTAAACGAGGTTTATTTCAGAAGGCCGATATTGACAGTCAGTAAAATAATCAAAGAGTTTGGTAGCGGGAATCTCACGGTCAAGACCGATTGGGAATCTAAAGATGAGATTGGCGAGATGGCGAAAAACCTCAATGAAAGCTTCAGGGAGATACATGATCTGGTAAAATCCCTGCATCAGGCCTCAAAACAGATAGATGGTTCCGCTGAAACACTAATGCAGATCTCCGAAAAACAGAATGATTCCAGTAATAAACTCTTGTCAAAGACGGAAGAAGTCGACAACAATGCCCGAAATTCCTCTTCATCTATGAAAGAAGTCAATGCCGGTGTTGAAGAGATAGCCGGAAGTGCGCAGAATGTCTCACAAACAGCACAAGCACTGGTTGAACAAATCGAAAAGACAAATAAAGAAGTGAAAACCGGGCAGGAGCAGATCAAGAAACAAAACACATTCATGTCGGATATGCAGAAAAGTTCAAAGAAAACGAGCAGAATTGTTGAAGAAGTGGCTACAAAATCTGATGCCGTTCAGGAGATCGTGAACACGATCAGCTCCATCGCAGAACAAACCAATCTGCTGGCACTTAATGCAGCGATCGAAGCAGCAAGAGCCGGAGAATCCGGTAAGGGGTTTGCTGTTGTAGCGGATGAAATCAGGAAACTCGCTGAAGAGAGCCAATCATCATCAAAGAGGATTGCACAGACTTTGACGGATATTGATGAAGGGGCGAATAAAGCCAATCAATCTGTTAAAGAGATCACAACCTATTTCATGAAGCTTAAAGAAGGGACAGAGACCATTGACAGCAATTTTAATGCAATCTCGATGTCAATGGAAAACGTAACGACCATGGTAGATAATCTGGCTGGCGCGGCCGGGGAACAGAGCGCTTCATCTGAGGAAATGGCTTCCGGTATGGATACCGCAGCCAAATCAGTTTCAAACATCTCCGAACAGATGACTGAGGTGATTGAGGCCAGTAAGTGGCAGAACAAGGTTGCTAAAAAGATCTCAGAATCCGCAGAAGAGCTGAATGCATTAGCGGATGAACTGGATGAACAGATCAAAACATTTGAGATATAGAATTGCACGTAACCCGGCTCCGTTTCACCGTTTGAGCAAGATCATTAGCGGGGCCTGGTAAACCATGAAACAGTCCCCCGGCTTTTACCCTTATAAAAGGCCGGGGGATTTCTGATTCATTAGAAACTTTACACTTGCTCAGTAAGACACCATTGATTTATCGACACTTTCATTCATCAGGGCCGCCGACCTGGCTCCAATTCGTGACGATGTCTCCCATGATATACAGTTGATATTTTTCTGCCACATGGGTATGAATAAAGAGATCCCTTTTGGTGTAACCGGTGTGGTTTTCAATGGCTTGAGCAAGGCTTTTCATAACTGCTTGAATCTCTTCCTGTGACATGAAGCCGGGAACATACAGATCAACGAAAACCGGTTTCTTGATACCGACAGCTTCACATCCGGGACAGTAAATCGTCTCAAAAAAGGACCAGTAATAGGTGATAAAGCCCTCGGGTAATCCGGTCATCTCGGAAACATCCCGGCTGATAAGCGGGATGATCTCGTTTAAATCCTCTTCCAGGGGCATACTTGTGATCTTTACCATCGGATCTCCGGTGACCTTCGTTTGAGAAAATAAACTGGTGAAAAGAAAAAGCAACAGTAGCAAAGAGAGTATCATACAGCTTTTTTTCATAACATCCGCCTCCAATCCCTGAGATAAGGTTCTTTCGGGATTCTGCATTATACCCCTTTTTGCCCCGAGAAACAACAGAGCATATTCGCAGAGAAACTTGGCGGTTGTGTTTGAGTTACACGAGTAAAAAAGCTTATAATTGCTTTTTAATCAAATGCATCCTCGCCTCTTCGGTCTGTTCGTAGCAAACCTGGCCTAAATCAGCATAACCTTGTTTTAAAAACCATTTTAAAGGCCCGTTTGGGAAAACCACCTCTTCGGAAGCAATGGCAATCAGCTCTTTATAGCCCAGCACTTTAAGGTCTTCTTCCAGTTTTTCCAGAGGATAGCTCTTATAATCTACCCTTGGATCGGAATGAAAAGCACAGGTCAAGAAGGCCGTTCCTTCATCTCTCGGGATGGGATAGGGCACGATGACAGACGGCACAAATTCAGCTCCGCCCACACACTCTCCGTTCAAATAGTGTAAAAAGCCCAGGTTTTTGAGGTCATTTTTTTCTCTGACTTCCCGAATCCAACCGGCTTTGGAATGGCAGCACTGTTTTGCAAACGAAGGGGCGCACCGGTTATACGTATCGAAAACAGTCTCTTCCGTTAACGGTTTTAAATCCCCTTTTACGATGTTCTCACTCATGTCAATGATATACGGTGCCCGTTCCGGCAGACTTCCCTTTTCAAATACCTCAATGGCTTTTAGACTAACCGGGCCGTTCCAGCGAAATTCACGATTAAAGACGGTCAGGTTTGGGGAATAGATGTTCAATTCCCCGGCTAAATCAAAATCCCGTGAAATATCATGAAAAAGGATGTCATACCCCTTGTCCTTGCCGATTGCCTTGAGTTTGTCCCGGTTAATCGCATTATGGGGGCATTGATCCCCCCAGTAATAAAAATCGATTCTTAACATGTCTATCACTCTCTTTCTATTATAAAGACCATCAACACATGGTCAAAATAGGCCCCGTTGTATTTCATGGCCCTTTTCTCAACCCCGTAAGTCTTAAAACCAAATGTCTCATAAAGCCTTTTTGCCGCTGCATTGGTATCCACAACCGTCAAATAGATTTGCTCTGTTTCTTCTCTGGACGTTGCCATTTCCAAAACCTTTTCAATAAGCGCCCTGCCGATTCCTTTATTGCGCATAAAGGGCTCAACATACATCTGATGAATATCGGCCCGGTGCTCCATCTTCTTACGAGGCTGAAAGGACAGACTGCAAAGCCCAACTATTTCACCTGCCACGAATGCACCAAATATATAAGCCGTTTCCCTTTTGAATCTTCTTAAAAATTGTTCATCACTGAAAATCGATTCTTCCTCATAACTGGAACCGAATGCTTCCGGATCGTTCTTCAAAGCGTTCAGACGGATCTTTTTGTAATCTTCTAGATCAGAGCGCTTTAACTGACGAATTACCATGCCATCACCTCAGTGTTTTTTGTATTATAACCTATTTTTTTGATCCGACCCAATTAATGGTGTGTTTTAGAGTCCGCTGAAGAACTCGAATCCCTTCCTTAGGCCTCGTTCCAGGTCCTGGGAAATCAGGGGGACAGGTCCCTTGATTACGAATTCATAATCAAGGGACCTGTCCCCCTGATTTCTCGACTCTGATTTTGCCCATACCCCGCCCATCGTGATGAATGTTTAAAGGGGTATTCATTCATTGCGGTTTTGAACGATGGAAGATGACGCACTACACCAGGAATCTCTCCAGTGTATCTGTTAAGGTTTATTATGACTATATATCGGTGGTGGTGAAAAGAAAACGGCTAAGCTGGCAATCAAGGGGAAAATCATCATGATTAACAGAATTTCCGAATAGCCCGAAAAAGTATCGTAAGCAAACCCGAACGGTAAAGGACCCAGAGAAGAACCGATGACCATTGCCGTCATGGCGGATCCCCTGATTGCTCCCTGATGTTTCCTGCCGAAATAATTGGGCCAGATCACATTGGTGCTGACAGATTCAAAAGCCATAAACACCCCTTGCAATACGGCATAAATCACAAGAACACTCTGGCTTGACCCCATGAGAAGGATCGCCAGACCACCGGTATAAACCAGATATCCGATGGTTTTAATGATATGAACTTGATATCTGTCCACAAGAAAGCCCGCAACAAAAGTCATCGGAAACTGAACCATAGCCATAACACTCAGAATGAGGGCAGCAAAAGCAGGAGAGAATCCTTTTGTCTGCATAATTGAAACTATATGAAACGTAACCCCCGTATTAATCATGGCCGGAACACCCATACAGTAGATCATGAACCAATAGGATCTCGTTTTCATGGCTTGCTTCAGCGTCCATGGATTATCCTGAAAGACGATCCGCTTTGGCTTGCTCTCTTCTCTCTTTTCAACTTCTGTAGATGTTAACCCGTCCGGAGTTTCACCGATATCTTCCGGTTTGTTCCTGACAAAAAACCAGCCGATAGGGAGCAGAACCAAAAACAGCGCCAGTGACCAAACACGCCAACCAACTTCTGCACCATAATTTTGGATCAACCAGTTATTCGCCGGGGGGAAAAGAGCGGAAGCCACAACAATGCCAATCCCCATAATGCTCAAAGCCTTCCCGCGATGGCGGAAAAACCATTGGGCAACGAGTGTTGAAGGTAACAAGCTCATCGATCCCTGTCCGAGAAGCCGCAGGAAGAAGAATCCGATGATGAGCATAATGGGATGGCTGACAAAACTCATCCACAAACAGGTCAGGCCCAGGAGGGTAGGTATAAGGGCAAACATCTTCCGGTGACCGTATTTGTCAACGGCTTTTCCGACAACGGGAAGTATGAATCCGGCAACAAGGGTGGCGATGGAATAGTAGCCTGACACAAGTGAACGGCTCCAGCCAAACCCGTCGATATAAGAATTAATGAATATCGAAACAGAAAAAGTCTGACCGGGCCCTGAAAAAAAGGCCCCGAGGCCTGCCACTGCAACGATTATCCATCCGTAGAAGAGCTTTTTCCCTTTAAAAAGACCCGTCATCATTCACTGCTCCCTTGCCATTGGTTGTCATCCGGAATGATTTTACCATACTACAGGACCGTTTTGATGGATTCGAGGGTGCAGGCCAAACCGTCCTTGGTGTAAATTCTCAATCACCTATTAAAGCAATTCTGAATCCAATGGTAAGATCTTCATAACCTCTCCCAATACTCCGACGTCTAGCTACTCTGCAGTGAGAAGGAGAATTACTATAAAAACTACCGCCTCTCAGTATCTTCCAGTCTCTCGCCAAGTTATGCTCCCTATAATAGGGCCCCGGATTGACAACATCTTCTGAACCATAATCATGTTCATGATCATGGCACCATTCACGGACATTTCCGGACATATCGAATAGCCCTAACCCGTTGGATCTTAATTGGCCCACTTCAAACGCTCTTGGAAATACACCGGACTGACTCCCTCAATATTGCACTTCAACAAAGCAAAAATCCTGAAATCACACATATACTTCGATTTGCAACGAATTCAACTCAGTTGATACCATAGATCAAAAAGTACACTCTGAATATACTTTTAAGGTTGATCACATCCAACGGGGAAACAGCGGAAAAAAGTAGAGGATATTCTGCTAAAAATGGCACTTCAATTTGCCAACCGGGATCCGATTGTGATTCAAGAAAGTCCTGGTATATGTTGTCTTTGGGATATTTCTTTGGTTTCTGAAGTTGCTTTTGGAGTTGACAGTTCACGTGGTGATGTTCGATTTTCTGAAAATGATTTCAGACAGCATGAATAAACAGCATCAGTGCGCTCACCTTCGACAAAAAAACAGTTTGCCGTTTGACCGGCTTGACGAGGAGAAAATCCATTGTGCCCTTTTCACATTCCGCAGAAAAGATGGCGCCCACCGATGTGGCGGAAAAGACGGCGGATAGGATATAGACAAAACTCATTCCCTGGGAGCCGAAAATTCCCTCCGGGGTTTGAATCATTTCGACATCAAAGTTAAACATTTTCAAGAGGATTGGCGGCATTTTTTCGATGAATTTTGACAGCTCTTCCAATTCTTCAAAGATCAGATCCGTCATGGGGAGATACATAAAGATGAACGAGATAAGCTGTCCAAATCACAAAGGAAAGGGCGTTCCGTTTGATTTCCTTTTTCAGAATGGTCAGATAAGGCATATCAAGACTCCTCTTTTCCGTAGAATTCCATGAAGGCCTCTTCCAGGGTGGGATTTCTGATTTGCAGATCGTCATATTCCATGCGATTTAATGTGGTGAGAAATGCTTTTAGGGTATTCCGCTTAACCGTAAACACCAGTTTATCATCGGTTTCTTCGATGATTTGAAATTGTTGCAACGGTTGTTGATCCGATAGCCCGAAAACCGTTATGGTCTTCTTGGCATACTGATGGATCTGATCAATAGCCAGCTCCTTGATTAGCACCCCCTGCTTAATGACACCAACGGTTTTACAGAGGCGCTCCACCTCGGACAGGACGTGGGAGGAGAACAGCACGGCGGTACCCTTTTCACGCTCATCTTCTATGAGCTTGTAGAGCCTTTTCTGCAACAGAGGGTCGAGCCCGTTGGTCGGTTCATCCAGTATCAGATAGTTCGGTTTGTGAGCCAGGGCTTGTACGATCCCCACTTTTTTCTTGTTCCCCTGGGAGAGCTCCTTGAATTTCCGACTGGTATCCAAATCAAGAAACTCGCACAATTCCTTTTCATAGCTCTTGTCATATGATCGATAAAAATTGCCGTTAAATCTCAAAAATTCTTTTACGGACATGTTGTCATAAAAATTGACTTCACCGGGAAGATAACCGATCTTGTTTTTGCCCGGAACATAACCATCCTTCACTTCCTCCCCGCCTATCTCGACCCTCCCTTTGTCTTTTTTCAGCAGGCCGAGGAGTAATCTTAATGTCGTTGTTTTACCGGCGCCGTTCGGGCCGATCAATCCATAAATCTCTCCGGCTTTGATGGTAAAACTGACCCTTTCCACTCCCCTGTTTTTGCCGTAGTATTTTTGAACATTCTCGATTTTGATCACATCATCCACTTCCAATCTCAAGAGTCGCTGACATCCCAATTCAGATAACAAAAGCCGGGACCGGTTATAACGATTCAAGCTCAATCAGGAAAAGGCATAAGGATTATACCAAATTTAGGCTGTTTTAGCTTTAGCCATTCTCGCTTTGTGCCTTCGGGTTCTTCCGGGAAATCATGCTGGAGCCGATGAGCGCGGTGAGAAAAAAGAGGAGTAACAACGGGTGCCCCGGTATTGGCGGCAATTATTTCTGTACTGTTCCGGTAATAGCCCCTACTGATACGAAATGACCGTTGCCGACGTGGAAAATGTATAAGGGTTCTGTGACATTGGGGTCTAAGGGTTGACAGAATGACACAAAATCAAACAGGTTTCCCTCGGCCGCTCCGCCCCCTGAATGGGAGATTTTCAGAATTTTAATGG
Source organism: uncultured Thermotogaceae bacterium (assembly GCA_964631265.1). Lineage (GTDB taxonomy): Bacteria > Thermotogota > Thermotogae > MWEM01 > MWEM01 > CAZVWW01. The sequence goes on along the minus strand of CAZVWW010000038.1, from coordinate 4,422 downwards.
CTTCGTCCAAATCGATTCGAAGATAGTCAGTGTCGAAGATGGAACTCCCGGGTAAAATGAGAGAAGTGATGTGAGAAGGCTGCCAAACCCCATGCTCTTTTGAGATAGTGGCTGTTTGGCCATTATCGCAATCGAAAGCGAAGTTCCACCAAACCAAATCATCGATAGACGTATCTTTCCTTTTTCCAGCATCACCTGCTTCAAAAATACCCGCTGAAAATTCCAGAAAAGATACCGCCATTCCGGGATTTTCAGCAAGAATCCGCTCTCTTGCCTCTTGAATGAGATCAAGTGTAAAAAATTCATCATTGTCAACAACCATGACACAGCTGGTGAATAGGAGTACGCACAGCAACAGTAAAAAAAGAATCTTTTTCATAGGGAGCACCTCCAATGATTTCATTGTGATTCCTCAACCAGTTTCCGGCATTTGGAAACCGAAAATGCTCTGCGAGGATTTTACTCGACACACCTATTGATGTCGCGCATCAAACCGGTTCTTTCCTGCAGAACAAGAGACAACACAACGTTGTTCAACAAAAGAATAATGAAGTTTTACAAAATAATTGAAAAACAATACCTGATTATAGCACAATGTTGATTCTGTTCTTCGTTTATTGTCCGCGCTCAAGCATTGTATTGAGAAAAAAATAGGGTATAATACCAAAAACTCTAAAACGATAGTATACAAATCTATTCGCGTTTTTTCAAAGAGCATTTTCAAAAAAGAAAATAGGTTTGAGGAGGTAGATGATAATACTTCCAACCCATGTGGACGATGATAAGGGAGGCTGAATAGTCTTCATTGCGCCTCTATGGGGTCTTAATCAGTCTTAGAAAAAAGGTGGAAAAATGCCTCAACAAAATGGATTAATGAACGGCTTTTTAACAAAACGGAAAAGTAACTTTCTTTAAGTCAGTTTCTCGCTGCAAAACAAGACGATCAGAATACTCATCAGGATTAAAAACGGAAAAAACACCATTCCGGCCGTGTCCAATATAACACCGAACAATGGGGGCAGTACAGCGCTTCCCATGTAACCAAAACCCATCTGATAACCAATGACGGTCTGAGAATTTTGACTGCCGAAACGGTTCGGGGTTTCATGGATCATTGCCGGGAAGATCGGCGAAAATCCCAGACCGGTCAGGATCAGGGCGATCATGTTGAAGATCCCCGGCAAGGGCAGAATCAGCATAAGGATTCCGGTTAGTGACACACCGATCCCGAGCCGGATCATCTGCACATTGTTCAGTTTAAACGAGATAAAACCGGACAAGAATCTGCCGGCCGTTATCCCCCCATAATAAAGTGCGACCCAGCTCGCCGCCAAGCCAACTCCTATGTTTTTGCTCTCAACCAGGTAACTGCTTCCCCATAATCCAACGGACATTTCCGCTGAAACGTAAAACATAAACGTGGCAATGGCATAAAGGATGCCTTTCAGTTTAAAGACCTGCAGCATGTTTAACGGCTTATTGCTGTTTTGCTCCGCTTCAACCTCAACGTTGTAGCCGGGTTGTTCCTTATGCTTTTTCCACAATGGCAGGCTGATCATTAAAACAATGGCCAGAGAGAGTTGTATCAAGGCGATTGTGAGATAGCCCAGACGCCAGTTGGCGTCCTGAGAGAGGGCTCCTGACATGATCAGGGGGCCAACGGTTGCGCCAATCCCCCAAAAAGAGTGCAGCCAGTTCATATGATGAGCTTTGAAATGCAGGGCCACGTAATTGTTTAAGGCGGCATCAACGGACCCGCCTCCCAACCCGAGAGGGATGCCGAGGAGCAAAAGCCAGCCGATGGAAGGGGCAAAGGAAAAACCAAGGAGGGCCAGGCCGGTCATTAAACAGCTGATAAACGTCACTCTCCCGGTCCCGAATTTCTTGATGATATAACCGCTTAAAAGGCTTGAGGCAATCGTGCTGCCCACAATCGGTATCTGAACAAGTCCGGCATAGTCCAGCGGCAGGTTCCATTGGGCTCTTATGGCAGGCCACGCAACGCCAACCAGAGAATCCGGCAATCCAAGACTGATAAACGCCAAATAGATCAAAACCAGTAACAATATCGTTATCATCATTCTCCCCCTAACTGTTCTTTCTCATTCATTTTTGTTTTCTCGCTGAGTTTTTCCAGAGCCAGAGCAATAAGCCCGTGCTGGTAGCTTTCATGAAAGTCCCGTTCAAGGATTATTTCCGGAAGATATTGTTTGAAATCAAGTTTTTGCAGCTTAACATTAATTGATTCGGTGATCCAGTCATTGAAAAAAAGACCGGAAAGAATAATCCGTTTGGGATTGAGAATGCAGGTGATGGAGCCGATTATCTTTGAAACATATTCGGCAAACAGCTCCGGGTTGTTCTGGATTTTCCCCTGCTTCTCCAAGCCAATGCCAAGGGGGAGATTGCCAATCTCACCGGCAAAATGCTTATACCCGTAAAAGAGCCGGCCGTTGATGATCAAGCCTGCCCCGGGACACCCCTTTGAAGGAAAATAAATATAAACGAGATTCTGATCTTCAGGATAGGATTTTCTGCTGTAAAAGCCAAAAGCCGAGGCATTCACATCGTTTTCAACGACATATTTTAAATCATAGTTTGTCTCAAAAAAACGGGCCATATCGAAGTTTTTAAGCTGATGAAAATCACAATAACCGATCTTCCCATCGCGTACCACACCGGGAACGCCACAACTCAATGAGCTGATCTTGGAATCTTTTTCAGCAAGGCCCTCAACGGTGCTTTCTAACTCTTCGATACCAATACGGTCATAATCAGTCCGGTTCTCCTCAATCACCTCCCCCAGTAAATTGGCCGTAACCGTGTGGATAGACTTGATTGACCCCTCTTTCCGGATGTAAAACCCCGCCACGTGTTGATAATCCGCATTATACACAAATCGTCTTGAAGGTCTCCCGCCGGTGGATTCGGCCGGATCAATCTCAATCACCTCTCCGCTCTCCAATAATTCATTCAACAGATTCCCGCATGTGGCAACGCTTAATCCCGTTTCTCCGGCAATGCTGAGCTTTGTACCAGACGACTTGTTCTTCAAAGCCGTCTTAATCCTTTCCAGATTGTGTGCCTTGACTTTCCTTGTATTCATGGATATCATCACACCTTGACTTTCGATAATAGATAACGTAAGTAGTATTATAAATGAAAAGTCCGAAAAAGTCAACAAAAAAACCGGATTTCTCCGGCTTTTTGATGATTGAAGTATCAATTGGCTGAAAAACTATATGATCAGCAGTAATAGCTTTACCCACAAAAAAACTGGTTGATGATGTTATATGCAGTGGTAGAAGATGATCCCATGGGCATCTATTGTTTAAAAAAAGAGCTTACAAATGGAGATGGAGCTTTTAGTTTATACAGCCCCGTTTTGAAATGACCGTTTTTCTACCAATCCCCTGTTTTAACAATTCTAAATCCAACAGTAAGGTTTTCTTTATCTCTCCCGTAACTCCGACGCCTAGATACTCTGCAGTGAGAAGGAGAATTACTATAAAAACTACCGCCTCTTAGTATCTTCCAGTCTCTCACCAAGTAATGATCACTATAATATGGTCCCGGATTGACAATATCTTCTGAACCATAATCATGTTCAAGATCATGGCACCATTCATAGACATTTCCGGACATATCGAATAGTCCTAAACCGTTGGATTTTAATTGGCCCACTTTAATGGGTCTTGGAAATGTACCTGCTGGATAACAAGTGTTCGCCACTTGAGCGAGGTCATTACTCCCTGCATATAAAAAGGAATGGTCTTCTTTAATTGGGCCCCCTCTGGCAGCATATTCCCATTCGGCCTCTGTGGGCAGGCGGTATCCCAACACTTCGGTGATATCATCTGTTGCTTCTCCGTTATAGTCCAAAAGCCTCCCATCTTCATCATACGCCTTCGGATATCCCTCTCGTTCACTCAACCAATTACAGTAAGCAATGGCTTCATCCCAAGTAACATACGTAACAGGGTACGATCCTCTACCAAAGCCTGAGGATAAAGGTTTCTCTATTCCTGTATCAGCACAATAACGATCATATTCAGCATAAGTGGTTTCATATTTGGCCATAAAGAAATCATAGGTAAGAGTGACTTGATGAACGGGCCTGTTAAACGATCCGAGGTCTCCGGTTTCATCGCCCATCATAAAGCTACCCCCTTGAACATGAACCATATCCGAGAGCCCTGATTGCAGCAGAAAACCCGTTTTGAAGAACCATTCCGGGCTTTTAAGGACACTTCCATCACTCAATACCGCCTCCACTTTCCATTTGTAAAGAGTACGTGCGCTTAAAATCGGGGTTTTGTATTCAAGGGGTGGACTTTCTTCGTTGTTATCCGGGAAAGTTTGTGGAATTGAATAAACAATTTTCGGTTCACGATAAAAATGATCAGCCATGGCATAATAAAC